>JALWDQ010000726.1:0-2910 GCA_027039625.1 Calditrichia bacterium
AATGTGCTTTCCACCGTCTTGCGTTCTACCCTGCACGAAGCGTCGGTAGTGTGTGTGGGCAATGTGGCTTCTTCGGAATTGCATACCAATGTGTTTCCCTTTATTCTGCGCGGGGTAACCCTGTTTGGGGTGGCTTCTGCCACTACTCCCATGCCTCTGCGACGAAAATTGTGGGAACTGTTAGCCGGGGAATGGAAAATCCCCGGATTGGATTCGCTGGCACGGGAGGTTTCTCTGGAAGAGTTAAACCAGGAGATTGACCGCATTCTGAAAGGGGAGCAGGTGGGACGGGTGCTGGTGAATTTGTGGAAATAAGCCAGTCCGATGCGGATACTCCGTTTAATCATTTCGATACTTGAGGTTAGTATAGTTTACCGATAATAAGATGTAAAATAAGCGATGTGTTTTTCATTTTTATTTCGAAATATTAAAAGTGTGAAGCAAAGGCTGGCAGATGGATGGGGAAAGTAGAACCTGGCATCAGGTTCAGGTGGCCATTGGGCTGTTGGTTGGGTTAGTGCTTTTTGGTGCTGTGGGGTATATGCTGATTGAGGGCTGGAATTTTTTCGATGCCCTGTACATGACGGTGATTTCCATTACCACCACCGGATTTGCCGAAGTACACCCCCTTTCGCCTGCCGGACGGTTGTTTACCATCGGGGTTATTGTGCTGGGTGTTGTCACCATTGCCTACACAGGTGGTCGGATTGCTCAGTTGGTGTTGGAGAATTATTTACTCAGGAGGCGTCGTATGTCCCGCAAAGTGAACAGTCTGAAAAATCATTACATCATTTGCGGTTTCGGACGGATGGGAAAACAGATTTGCCTGGAATTGCAGGCCAATAAAGCCCCTTTTGTAGTGGTGGAAAACGATCCCGCTAAAATCGATACCTTACGGGACCTGGGATATCTTTATGTGGAGGGGGATGCCACCCAGGATGATGTGCTGGAACGGGCGGGTGTGCGTCAGGCGCGGGGATTGGTGGCGGTGTTGCCCACCGAAGCGGAAAATGTGTTTACCACCCTCTCTGCCCGGGTGATGAATCCCAATGTGTTCATCGTCTCCCGGGCGGTGGAGGAGGAAACGGAATCCAAGCTGCTTAAAGCCGGAGCCAATCGGGTGGTTAAACCGTACGAAATTGGCGGGCATCGCATGGCGCAGGTGCTGCTCCGGCCCGGAGTGGTGGATTTTATTGACATCATCGCCCGCGAAAAGCAGATTGACCTGCAGTTAGAAGAGGTGGAAGTGCATCCCGATTCTACCCTGGTGGGAATGACCCTGGCCGAATCACCCATTCGTAAACAGTTGAATATTATTATCGTAGCTATTTTTACCGCCAGCGGTAAAATTGTGTACAATCCGCAATCCCGTACGGTAATCCATGCTCAGGATCGGCTCATCGTTATTGGGGAGGAAAAGAACATCCTCAAGCTGGTGGAATTGGCCTCGAAACCGTAATTTTTTTTTCCTGGGCGTATCAGGTTTTTACAACCACAGGACTCACCGAAATTAATAAAACCACGAATCGGACGAATGGGAATTTATCCACGAATTATTTGCCCACGAATTAAAAGAATTAATATTTGCCCACGAATCACACGAATGGACACGAATGAAAAATAATGATAAGATTATATTAATAAAGAACCTGCCAAATATTTATTATTAAAAATTTCTCATTTGAATTTAGCTGCGCTTCCCAAAAGGATCCGTCGGATATTGCGATTTCCTCGAAATTTATTATTTTGGATTTGCTGTTTGTTATTTGGTATTTCAATCTTCGCTTCTCCTGAGGCGTTTCATAGGTTACGTTCACTCGGTCTGTCAATTCAGATGATTACAAACGCAGGCAAAAACATTTTCTACGCAACGTTAGAGATTCTTCGCTCCGCTGACGCTTCGCTCAATTATCCACGAATTATTTGCCCACGAATCACACGAATGGACACGAATTAAAAATAATTATTTTTTGGATTTAGAATTTGTTTTTGGAATTTGTGATTTGTTATTTGTGATTTGTGATTTGTTATTTGTTATTTGTTATTTGGAATTTGTGATTTGTGATTTGAAATTTGTGATTTAAGATTTTGTGATGCACCTCTCCAGCCCCGTCACGGATCTGCTTATTCCGTGCTCACTATCCCTCTGAAGATTGCTCAGGTGTGGGTAAGCCGATCGAAAATATCGACCAGGCGGTGAGTTAATTTTTTGCGAGAGAATCTCTCCACATATTGGCTATTGTCAAAATCCCAGATACGCTGTTCCCAGAAAGATAACGCATTCTTTAAATAATCCCTTAATCCCGCTATATCTTCATAATCCACAATTTTGCTGCCTTCCACCGGAGCCAGCATTCGTCCCGCATCGCTTTGTGGAGGGCCAATCACCAGCACCGGACGATTCGAACCCAGGTATTCAAAAAACTTGCCGGTGACAATACCCAGGTTGTTTTCCACCCGGGGAATGACCATGAGCAACAAATCGGCCTGTTTCATGCGTTTGACAATTTCGTTGTGGGGCTGAAAGGGAAGAAATTCCACCACATCCTGCAGCTGATGCTGCCGAATAGCCTCCTGAACCGCGGGATGCACCCGCCCGATGAGCTGCACCCGAAACTTCTCCCGTAATTCCGGTTGCCGATGGAATAAATCCTCCAGCACCCGCCACAACAATTCCGGATTCTGATGCTCCTGCATATTTCCCGTGTGCAGAATGGTGAAGCGAGTAGAACGCTGGTAGGTCAGTCCCAGAAAATCCAGCTCGTCGTACCCATTGGGCAGAATATAAGATTTTGCCGTAATATCCCGGCTGGTTTTGCTATTGAATAACCGTACCAGGTCCCGGCTCACGGTGGTTATGGCATCGGCAGTTTCCAGCACCTTGCGTTCCAGGCGGGCATCTAACTTCCG
>JALWDQ010000727.1:0-2908 GCA_027039625.1 Calditrichia bacterium
GTGCCGAAGCGGTGACCAAAGCGCTGCAGGTAAAACCGGATATTATTTTTCTGGATTTGATGATGCCGGAAGTGGATGGATTCCAGGCGCTGGAGTTGCTGCGGGGGATGGAGCAAACCAGTCGCATTCCTATTATTATCGTCACCGCCCGTGCAGATTCCGCTACCCTGCTCAAGGTGATTAAACTGGGGGCAAACGATTTCATTGCCAAACCATTCTCTCGCCCCATGATTATGCGCAAAATTAAATTTGCCCTCGCTCCCCACAGTCCCAATGACCTGGTGGAAACCGAAAGCGACGCGATCAATAAAAGTCCTACTACCTTTATTCACTCCACTCTGTTTAAGGAAATGAAAGAGGGCTACATTTACAAATTTGATAACATCTTTATCTCCTTGATTCGTTACCTCTCTGCCCGCGAAAAACAGAAGCTGATTCACCAGCTTCAGGATGTGGCTGTGGTGTGCTCCACCTACGAAATTCTCAAACCGCTTCCCCTCATCCAGCAAACCATTGAACTGCTGAAAAAAGAGAATTGGCCCGAGGTCATGAAACATCTGGAAAAAATTTATGCTATTTTTAAAGAACTCCAGTTGCAGTACGACCAGAAAAATCAATCGCAAAAGAAAAGCGAAGCTTCTGCTAAACGTTCTACTGTGCCTGCCGAAGAGACGAAGAATTAATTCACTTCTTCTGTGTGGTAACCCCAATTTACTCTCCAATTTTAAAATCGAGTAAAACCATCCTTCAGCCTAACAACGATTTCTGGTTTGAAATGATTTCGCCGTGGTTTCCGTTAGCGGGTACTAATTGAACGGGTAGGGGGAAAGGGTATATAGGGTGAATAGGGTAAATAGGGTAAATAGGGTAAATAGCGTGAATAGAGTAAATAGGGTGAATAGTGTTTGTTGGGTAAATAAGTTAAATGGAAGATATAAAAGGAACTTGGGAGAAAGGAAGCATTAATTCAATTACAAGATTTTCTCTTCTCTTTTCCTCTTTTCCCTTTATTCTTTGCCCTTTGTTATTTGGAATTTGCTATTTGTTATTTGTTTTTTGTTATTTGGAGTTTGTCATTTGTAATTTCTTATGAAATGTTGTTTTTCCCCCGATAAATGGTAATATTTAGCTTCGGATAAATGGATGACAAATTGGAGGCTTCGATTGTGAAAGAATTGAGTAAGCGTGTTCTGGTGGCACTGTGGGGAATTCCTATTTTACTGGGAATGAGCTATTTAGGAGGTGTGTATTTCCTGCTTTTGATTCTGGTGATTAACGGAATGGTGTTGTGGGAATTTTATTCTATTTTTCGCAACCAGCAGGTTGAGGCATATCGGATACTGGCGGTGGTATTATCCACGGCTTTTTTACTGGCAGCATATATTTTTCCACCGCAACAACTCCCGGCATTTTATCTGATGTTGATTACCATTGTGCTATTTCGGCATTTACGTTTATCGGCTCCCAATAGCAGTACCAACACCCTGTTTACCCTGGGAGGCATCAGTTACATCACACTTTTTCTGGCGTCGCTTCTGCATCTTCGGTTGTATTTTGCCACCTGGCAGCATCTTTCTCCCGTACGGCTCCCGGGTGGGCGTCTGATGGTGATTCTCTGGATCAGCATCTGGGTGTGCGACACGTTTGCTTATTTTGGAGGGAGTTTGCTGGGTAAACACAAACTGGCACCCCAAACCAGTCCCAATAAAACCATCGAAGGTGCCTTGTTTGGGTTGATTGGTGCCCTTGTTGTTTTTGTACCGCTGGGCAAATGGCTCCTTCCGGAGGTGAATCCGCTTTACTTCTGGTTGGCAGGAGGAATTGTGGGAATTCTGGGACAGATTGGTGATCTGGTGGAGTCCCGTTTCAAACGCGACGCCGGGGTTAAGGATACCTCCACCATTTTACCGGGGCATGGTGGATTCTTCGACCGCTTCGATTCGCTGATGTTTGTCTCCCCTTTTATGTATGTGTTGTTCCAGTACATCCGCTTTTGAAAGGAACGCCCGGAAATGGAACTTGAAGAGGCGTACAGATATTGCCAGAAGCTGGCGGGCGAGCATTACGAGAATTTCCCCGTAGCCAGTGTGTTACTGCCTCGAAAATTACGTCCGCATGTGGCAGCCATTTATGCCTTTGCCCGCATTGCCGATGATTTTGCCGACGAGGAAGCTAATCTGGAAAAATTACTCCACTGGCGCCAGCAGCTTTTTCGCAGCCTCCAGGGGGAATACCCGCATCCGGTGTTTCGGGCTCTGCACCACACCATCCGTAAATTCGATTTGCCCGTCTCCTGGCTGGATGATTTACTTACCGCCTTCCGGCAGGATCTGGAAAAAAATCGTTACCTCCGTTTCTCCGAGCTGCTTGAGTACACTCGCTATTCTGCTAATCCGGTGGGCCGCATTGTCCTCTGGCTTTTTGGTTACCGTGAACCGAAACTGATGGAATACGCAGACCAGATTACGACCGGATTACAACTGGTGAATTTCTGGCAAGATCTTTCTGTGGATATCCCCCGTAACCGCTTGTACATTCCCCTGGAGTGGCTGGAGAAATGGGGCATCAAAGAAGAAGAGATTTTGCAGCGTGTGGTTTTGCCTCATTTTCCGGAGCTGATGCGAGAGGTGTACCACCACACTGTACCCTTTTTCCACCGGGGACGGCGTTTGCTGCCGCATCTCTCCGGTCGCCTGAAAATGGAAATAAAACTTACTGTGGCTGGAGGGATGGCTATTTTAGATAAAACTTTGCTTTTGGGGAACAATATCTTATTTTACAGACCGAAACTGAATAAAATAGATTGGATTCGGTTGATCGTTAAAACATTTATCGCATTCTAATGTCGCAGGAAAAACAAATCACCCGGCAAAGTAAAAGCAGTTTTTACTATGCCTTTTCCATTCTT
>JALWDQ010000728.1:0-2897 GCA_027039625.1 Calditrichia bacterium
GAAGTGGAAGGAGGATTGCCTACACCGCGTCCCCCGGCAGAAATTGTTTCCGGGGACGGGGAAGATGTATTGCGCGAACGAGCCTGGTTGGTGAACAATCGGGGGATTGAGGTAACGGAACATTTTCTGCGCGGGGCCGATCGCGCCCTCCAGCTGGCACTGCAACATCACATTCGCATGGCTATCCTGAAGTCTCGCAGCCCTTCCTGCGGGAAAGGCTGGATTTATGATGGGCATTTTTCCGGAACGCTTAAGCAAGGGGATGGGGTGACGGTGGCACTGCTGAAACGGCATGGAATTCGGGTGTTTCATGAAGGAGAACTGGAAGAAGCCCGGGCGTACCTGCAAAAGCTGGAAGCTAAAACGCAGGAGAAGCTTCCTGAACAGTGAAACGATGTTTGAAAAAAGGAAAAGTCCGGGTGCACGGTAAGGAAGTCACCCCAAATATTAAAGAAGATTTGGGAAGAGCAGGATGAATCTGGAACAACTTATCGATTTTTTGAAACACGATCGGGCTTTTGCAGCCAACATTACTCACTGGGAGGAGATTCCACCCCGGGAGGCGGAGTGGGCGGATTTCCCCGCAGGACTGGATGAGCGATTGCAGGAAGCACTGCGGAAAATGGGAATTGAGCGGCTGTATTCCCACCAGGCCGAAGCCATCAACCGGGTGCAGGACGGAAAAAATGTGGTGCTGGTTACTCCCACTGCCAGCGGTAAAACCCTGGCGTACAATCTTCCTGTGTTGCACACGATTTTGCAGGAGCCGGAAAGCCGGGCGCTGTATCTTTTCCCCACGAAAGCGCTTTCTCAGGATCAATTCAAGGAATTGCACAATCTGATTACTTACGCCGGTGCAGATGTTCGTACCTACACCTTCGATGGAGATACTCCGGTATCGGCGCGCAAAGCCATCCGTCGCACCGGGCACATCGTCATTACCAATCCCGACATGCTGCACCAAGGAATTCTCCCGCATCATACCATCTGGCTAAAGTTGTTCGAGAATTTAAAGTATGTGGTGATTGATGAGATTCACTATTACCGCGGGGTACTGGGGAGCCATCTGGGGAATTTAATCCGCCGGTTAAAACGGATTACCCGGTTTTACCATAGCGAGCCGCAATTTATTTGCTGCTCGGCGACCATTGCCAATCCCGTGGAGCTCACGGAAAAGATTATCGAAGAACCGGTGGAGCTGGTGGAGCGCAGCGGTGCACCGCGCGGGCGCAAGCATTTTGTTTTTTACAATCCTCCGGTGGTAAACCGACAACTGGGCATTCGCCGCTCGGTGGTGAATGAGGTGCGGCGTCTGGCGCGCCACCTGCTGGAGGCAAAGGTGCAGTTTATTGTGTTTGCCCGCAGTCGGGTACGGGTGGAGGTGATTACCCGCTACATCAAAGAGGAGGCCCGCCGCCTGCACATTCCCGCCGAGCGGGTGCGGGGTTACCGGGGAGGTTACCTGCCCCTGGAGCGCCGCGCCATTGAGCAGGGCTTGAAAAGTGGGGAGATTCTGGCTGTGGTAAGCACAAATGCGCTGGAATTGGGCATCGATATTGGGCAGCTGGATGTCTCCATTCTGGCGGGATATCCGGGAACCATTGCCAGTTCCTGGCAACAGGCCGGGCGGGCAGGTCGCCGTACCGGTACCTCCCTTACCGTGCTGGTGGCCAGCAGCGCTCCTATGGATCAGTTTCTGATGGACCATCCCGAATACTTTTTCGGGCAGAATCCGGAAAATTGCATTGTGGATCCCAACAACCTGCTCATTTTGATGAGCCACATCAAATGTGCTGCCTTTGAGTTGCCATTTACCGAGGGGGAACGTTTTGGCATCGAAGCTACCGGGGAGGTTCTGGATTATCTGGTGGAGAAAAATGTTCTGCGCCGGGCGGAAGGAAAATACTTCTGGATGAGTGAAATCTACCCTGCGGAAGAGGTAAGCTTACGCAGTGCTTCCCCGGACAATGTGGTAATTGTGGATACCACCCACGGGGAGCGGGTAATAGGAGAAGTGGACCTCTTCAGCGCTCCGGAACTGGTGCACCAGGAAGCGATTTACATGCACGAAACCAACCAGTACCATGTGGATAAACTGGATTGGGAACGTAAAAAGGCGTACGTTCGGGAAGTCAGTGTGGATTACTTCACCGATGCCATTACCAAGGTGAACATCAAAGTGCTGGAAGTGGACGAAAGCCGCGCACTGGGACGGGTAACGCTGCATTACGGTGAGATAAATGTGAGCCGGGTGACGACCGGGTACAAAAAGATTAAGTTTTTTACCCACGAGAATGTGGGTTCGGGACGGGTGTATTTACCGGAATTGGAGATGGCAACGGCAGCCACCTGGCTGGAGTTACCCCCGGAGTTTGTGGCGTCGCTGGAAATTGGGGAGGAGGAGCTGGGCGGAGCGCTGCAGGGAGTGGCAAATCTGCTGCGCAACCTGGCACCGGTATTCCTGATGTGCGATCCCGGAGATATTCGTACGGTGCCCATGGTGCGAGCACCCTTTTCGCAACGCCCCACTGTGTATTTGTACGATAACTATCCCGGTGGTGTGGGCTTAAGCTGGAAGTTTGTTCACAATCCCGAGCCAATTTTGCGCTCGGCGCTGGAACGGGTTTCCCGATGCACCTGTCAGTCCGGTTGCCCGGGATGTGTGGGACCCCAGCTGGAAGTGGGAGAGCGGGGGAAAGAACTGGCTCGTTTGTTGCTCCGGAAAATTTTGGAATTCACGGAAAAATAGGTCCAAAGCTGTTTTGGTGATAGATACAATTTTTTACCGTATATTTTGCAAAATCCAACAAAAAAAAAGTGCCAGAATATTTTTGATTATAATGTAAAATTTTTTATATTAAAGAAGTTAAAAAAAAAACTCTTTTTTATTCCTTTTA
>JALWDQ010000729.1:0-2895 GCA_027039625.1 Calditrichia bacterium
CCCCGAGCCAGCAGATACCGTCGCCAAACATCCAGAATCTGCTGATTGCCCGCCGTTTCGGGGTCGTGGGTGCCGGTACAAATGATTCCGGTGAGGGAAGCCACTTCCGTGAGGTGGGGCGACACCTCCCGCGCCAGAGTTTCCACATCCACATCCCGGGTGGCATCTTCCAGAAGTAGAACCACATGCCTGCCTCGCAGCGCTTCCTGCAACGGCGGTGCCTGCAGCGGTTGGGCAAGGGCCTGCCGCAGCACCTCTCCGTTATCTACCGGCTCGTTCTCGTCCTGCACTTCAATAAAATGCTGCACATTCTTTTCGGGGATTTCTAATTCGAGCACCGAACTGCCGTATTTCAGCGAAAACTTCATTTCCTTTCCCACCTCTTTTTTAACACCTGCATCCCTTAGATGGTGTTTATTTAAAATGTTTGGTTGCTTTTAGCAGAGGGAAAAAGAGAAAATTTTCGGTTGGCTCCAGGGGACGAATTCCACCAACTTCAAAGGAAATCTCCTTTCCGATAAAGCGAAATCCAATGGAGATTAAACCGGCGAACTCCTCTTCCCACAAAGCAGAAAGATTGGTATATTCCAGCATTAACGCAAATTTCCGTCCCGGGCGATATTCCATTCCCACCATGGCAATCAAACTTCCCTCTTCCCCATCGGAATAAGCCGAGGGAGCCAGGTGGAATCGGAATTTTTTAACGTTAAAACTAAACACATTGCCCAGAAAATACACAGGCCCTTTCAATGTAACCGAACCAAATACAGCCGTTTGAAAGTGCGAGCCACGATAGTAATTCTGTTTAATTCCCACTGAAAACGTTTCATAAAAACTGGTTGTTATGGGAAATAGAGTAAACGCTCCAATATGTGTTCGGGACGTGATCCCGTAAGAATAGTTGAGAAATAACAGTTCGTAATCGGTAAAATAAGAAGTATGGCGGGGCATGGTGTAGGCGGTAGGCATCAACAGCAGTTCGTGATCCCCCACCTGATAGTCCTGTGCACCCACCCATCCAGATGCCATTAGCAAGAAAATCAAAACGTAACGTTTCATATTTTCCCCCATAATATTTTTGAACTGTTCCATCCGGGATTATTCGATTTTTTCATCGAATTTTGAATTTTGAATTTTGAATTTTAAATTTCAATTTTCTGAAAGATCATTATGTTCCAGGCAAAATGTCCTATTTTCAATCGACCACACACAATCTCCTTTTCCAATTTCATTCAAACCGACCACTCCACCAGTTCGAAATTTTCATCGGGCACTTCAATCTCAATCAAATTAATATGGGGAAAGACTTCCAGCGGTTGATTATTCAAACTGGCGCGAAACTGAAATCCCAGAATTTCGCCGGGTTTCACCTGCAATTTATCGAAAGGCACGGCAACCTCCAGCACCTGATTTAATTTGAAGGTAGGTGGAAGATTTTCCTTTTTCTGGAATTCACCTGTAGGCTCGTATTTTTCCAGCACTCCCCGCAGGGGAGACACCACCAGGGTAATGTGCCGGGGTCGCTTGATGGCAATAATAAATTCCGTAAGCGGGTCGGGACGCTGTAGAAAATCCACCCGCAGATAAAGATGCCCGGCATCGAATCCCACGTAAATTTTGTCCAGCAACCGGGTCGTCTGGTGCATGGCAGTTTGCGGTGTTTTGCTCACATCGTACACCGCCGCCCCCACCCATTCGTAAAAATGGGTGGATTTACCATCCAGTACGGGATGCACAAAATTTTTGGGTCTGGTTGAAACAAAACGGTCGAAATGCACCCGTTTAATGGTTTGATAAAGCACCGTGGGCACATCACGTCCCAGCAGATGGTACACCTCCATCAGATGCTGGCGGTAAAGCTGGTCGAATTCCAGATCGTTGGCCGAGGAATGCTCGTCGCCGTACCACCAGTTCCAATCCGATCCTTCGGCAATGTAAATTTTCTCCCAGGCCTGGCGCAGCACTTCCGGGGAATAAAGTCCCAGCTCCGCCTCCTTCTCCAGAAAATTGCGGGTTTCCGTGAGGATGTCCCAGGATTTGTTATCCTCTTCGGAACCAATCCAGATGTCGAAATTGCTATTGATCCAGGAACCGGGATGGATGTGAGTCAGACGGGGAGGATCTCCGGCACGTTGCAACACTTCCTGAAAGGTAGTGGTTTCGATGAAGGGATCTTCCGAAAGCGCCCCATAGAGTGCGCGCAAAAACGGTTTGCCGTCCTCGGGATAATATTCCCAGCAGTTCTCTCCATCCAGGATAATGGGTACCACAAAACGGTTTAGTGCCTCCTCTCCATAGCGATCCACCAGCATTTTACGAATGGCATGGATGCGCTGGATAAAATCGTTCACCGCCCGCTCCGTTGCCCATTTGCTGTACACAAAACCGATGGCATCGGAGAGGTAATGGTCGCGGAAGAAGACATGAATGCGCGCTTCCCCGGTGGTCAGCAGGTAAGGCTGGTAAATTTTCAGATGGTTGAATTCCTGTTTCAGAGTGTGCGCCAGAATCCCCTCGTCCGTCGCTACCCAGCGAATGCCGTTGCGGACAATGATTTTCAGGGCTTCCACGCTCACACTCCCTTCCGCGGGCCACATCCCCTGCGGCAGCCGCCCGAACAGGCTCTCGAAATAGCGCAGGCCGTTTACTACCTGCGCTTCGGCGTCCTCGGGATGAACAAAATGGTGCCGGGGAAGCTGCACTCCCGGTGCGGATTCCCGGGCGATGTAATTATCGCACAAAAGCGGTAAAATGGGATGGTAAAAAGGGGTGGTGCTCAATTCAATCTGGCCGGAATACCACAATTTTTTGTGGAGGGGTACCACTTCCCCCATAATTTTGTAGATTTCCTCCACCAGCATCTTCTTATCGTTTTCGCTAAACCCCTGCCCTTTT
>JALWDQ010000730.1:0-9089 GCA_027039625.1 Calditrichia bacterium
AAACTCTTTATCGTGGTCGGGTCCCATTTCTTTTACAACTCGATATTCCGGCAGGCGATTCCCGTGAGATTGAGCATATTCCAGTAAAATGCTCTTGTAATTACGGTACAGCTCCCGCTGCATGATGGTTTTAAAGCGGCTTAAGAGGTACTGGTGAATGAACTGCCGGGCGCGGTCGAACCCCTGATCCAGATAGATGGCACCGATAATAGCTTCCATAGCATCGGCCAGAATGCTTTGCCGCTGGCGTCCGCCGGTTTTCTCCTCTCCCCGATTTAGCAGAAGCATCCGGCCCAGAGAGAGATTCTGAGCAATTTCTGCCAGCACCGGCTTGCTTACCAGAATCGATTTAATCTTAGAAAGCTGCCCCTCGGTACGTTTGGGGAAACGGGTGTACAAATAGTGTGTCACCACCAGATCCAGCACCGCATCTCCTAAAAATTCCAGCCGTTCGTTGGAAGCCGTGCGTTCCTCATTCGTCACATTGAGATAGGAACGGTGTTTTAAAGCCGTGATGATGAGTGAAGGATCGTGGAAAGTAATTTCAAATTTCTTCTGAAATTGTTCAACCAGATGTTCCATGGGAATCGGATGTTTATCCGATTCCCCGGATTTTTTCTTTGGTCTCCGTAAACGGAAAAATTTCTTTAACAAGGTACCCGTAAAATTTTCATTTATCTTATTGCTAAATCGTTTTTCGGCCGGAAATCGGATTCCAGAATAGGATTATCTCCCGGGTTGCGGGTATTTCCATTCCGGCTTATTCGAACCGACTAACTGCCAGCACCGCATTATGTCCACCGAATCCAAAGGTATTGCTGATTGCAGCATAAATTTCTTTTTTCACTGCCTGATTTGGGGTATAATTCAGGTCGCATTCCGGATCCGGTTCCTCGTAATTGATGGTGGGCGGGATGATGCCGTGTTTAATGGCCAGTACAGTGGCAATCAGTTCCACAGCGCCGGCTGCCCCCAGCAAATGCCCGGTCATGGATTTGGTAGAACTCACATTCAAATCGTAGGCTCGCTCACCAAAAACGGTTTTAATGGCGATGGTTTCGTTTTTATCGTTGGCAGGGGTGGAGGTCCCGTGCGCATTGATGTAATCGACTTCTTCCAGTGCCAGACCGCCGTCGCGCATGGCTGCTTTCATGGCACGGGCAGCACCCTCACCTCCCGGTGCCGGTGCGGTGATATGATAGGCATCTGCGGTGAATCCGATACCACGCACCTCACCGTAAATCTTTGCTCCGCGCGCCCGGGCGTGCTCCAATTCCTCCAGAATAATAATCCCGGCACCTTCCCCCATCACAAACCCATCCCGGTTTTTCTCGAAGGGTCGGCTGGCCGCCTGGGGATTATCGTTTCGGGTGGAAAGCGCTTTCATGGAATTGAATCCCGCTACCCCCATCGGGCTAATGGCTGCTTCGGAACCGCCGGTCACCATTACTTCCGCATCGCCGTATTGAATGGTACGAAATGCATCACCGATGGCATGCGAAGCCGTGGCACAGGCCGAAACCACCGCGTAGTTGGGGCCCTTCAAATTGTATTTCATGGAAATGTGTCCCGCGGCGATATCAATAATCATCTGCGGAATGAAAAAAGGACTGATGCGTCGCGGTCCACGTTCAATCAGTTTGCGATGCTCGTTCTCGAAGGAAAGCAATCCCCCGATTCCCGACCCCACAATCACCCCCACACGATCCCGATCTTCCTGCTCAAAATCCAGCCCGGCATCCTGGATGGCCTCAGCCGCCGCAACCAGAGCATACTGGGCGTACAAATCGATGCGTTTAAGTTCCCGGGGATCAATCACTCCCTCGGCACTAAAATCCTTTACTTCCGCAGCAAACTTGGTGGTATGGTTACTGGTATCGAAATGGGTGATGTAATCCACACCGCTTTTTCCTTCAATTAATCCCTTCCAGAAGGCATCCACCGAATTCCCTAACGGTGTTACGGCACCCAAACCGGTAATAACCACTCTTCGACTCATAAATCACCTCTGTTTTAACCATAAACCAGGAATTAAGAATTTTGAACTCGAAACCTTTTAAGCCGTGTTTCCGGTTTCAAATTCACAACTCTCAATTCGCAGTTATGCCAGGCGGGAGAGGAGCCCATCGAAAAACAGGTGCCCGATCGTCCGGAGGACGACCAGACACCGCACCACAATGGTTAAATCTTATTCAGCAGCCTGAAGCTTTTTGTTCAAATAGTCGATTGCTGCCTGAACCGTGGTAATTTCCTGCGCATCTTCATCGGGAATTTCCACATCAAACTCTTCCTCAAACGCCATCACCAGCTCTACGGTATCCAGCGAATCGGCACCGAGATCGTCGATGAAATGAGCCTCCGGCTTCACTTTTTCCGGATCTACCCCCAGCTTATCCACGATAATCTCTTTCACTTTTTCTTCTAACGACATAACTCCTCCTATGTGTTATGATGACCCTTTAATAATTTAGTTTTAAATTTTAAATCATTCTACATTTTATTCGGAAAGTTCTTCAGGCGTTACATCACCATTCCGCCATCCACATTCACTACCTGACCGGTAATGTAGGAAGCATCCTCCGAAGCCAGAAAAGCAACCACCCGCGCTACGTCACTCACATTTCCCAATCGTCCCAGAGGAATCTGCGCTTTCAGGGACGCCACCACCTCATCACTCAGTACCGCGGTCATATCGGTTTCGATAAAACCGGGTGCCACCGCATTGCAGGTGATGCTGCGGGAGGCCAATTCTTTTGCCACGGATTTGGTGAGTCCGATAATACCTGCTTTGGAGGCTGCATAATTCGCCTGCCCGGCATTCCCCATTTGCCCCACCACGGAAGTGATGTTAATAATCCGTCCCGCTCGCTGTTTCATCATCTGCCGGGTTACCGATTTGATGCAATTGAATGTTCCTTTAAGATTGGTTTCAATTACCTGGTCCCATTCTTCTTCTTTCATGCGCATCAGCAGATTATCCCGGGTAATCCCCGCATTGTTTACCAGCACATCTACCCGACCAAATTCTTCCACCGCCCGATTGATTAAATGTTGCGCCTGATCCATTTTACCCACATCGGCCACCACTCCAATGGCTTCCGCACCCATCTCGCGCAGTTCCTGTTCCATCTGCCGAAGCCGTTCTTCGTTTCGACCGCTGACCACCACCCGGGCACCTCTGCGGGCAAATTCCCGGGCTATTTCCGCTCCAATGCCCCGGGTAGAACCCGTAACCACTACAACTTTACCCTGAAAATCATTCATACCTTACTCCTCCAGTGCCTCAAAATCTTCCGGTTTTCCCAATGGCAGGCAGGGCACCTTTCGCTCGATTCGTCGGCTTAAACCACACAACACCCGCGAGGGTCCCACCTCGTAAAATTGATTGACCCCGTCGGCAATCATATTGCGCACAATATCTTCCCAGAGTACCGGCGATAGCAACTGTTTTTTTAACATGGTGCGGAATTCATCCGCCTGGCGAATCGGTGCTGCCGTTACGTTGGTGTATACGGGAATTTCGGTGTCGCGAAAAGGAGCCTCATTGAGAGCCGTTTCCAGCCCGCTCAGGGCTTCCTTCATTAAGGGAGAATGGAAAGCCCCGCTTACCGAAAGTTCGGTAACCATGCGTGCTTTGCGTTCCCGTGCCAGTTCCATTGCGCGATGCACCCCTTCCACACTGCCGGAAATAACCACCTGCCCGGGTGAATTAAAATTAGCCGGAACCACCAATCCTTCCCGGGAAGCTTCCTCACAGATTTCTTTGACTACCTCGGCGGACAATCCAATTATGGCGGCCATGGTGCCGGGATTGGTCTCTCCGGAAGCCTGCATCAATTTTCCCCGCAAGGCAACCAATTTCAGTGCTTCCTCGAACGGTAATGCTCCCGCCGCCACCACTGCCGAATATTCCCCCAGGCTGTGTCCGGCAACGGACACCGGTTGTATTCCCCGTTCCTGCAATATTTTAAATGCAGCAATACTATGAATGAAAATAGCTGGCTGGGTGTATTGAGTTTGTTTCAATCGCTCTTCCGGTCCCTCGAAGGCAATTTGTTTTAAGGGGAAATCCAGCATTTCATCGGCTGCATCGAACAGCTCCCGTGCTACCGAAAATTCCTCATACAACTCTTTGCCCATTCCCACATACTGGGAACCCTGTCCCGGGAAAACGAATGCCACACTCATCTTTCCACTCCACCTATCGACCAATACTTTTTTTTAATATCTACACTCTGGAACCTAAAATGCCATCCCTGCCCTAAAATTGGGAATAATTTATTATTTTTTTTCAAAATTGCAACTGCTTTTCTGGAATCAGGGGTCGATTGGTTAAATGGCCCAACGGAGTAACATGCTACCCCAGGTGAATCCCGCACCAAAAGCGGCAAAAATAACGATGTCCCCTTTTTCCAGCTTTCCATCCAGATAGGCTTCGGACAACGCCAGCGGGATGGTAGCTGCCGTGGTATTTCCGTATTTATCGATGTTAATCATCACCTGCTCTGGTTTCAGATTTACCCGTTTGGCAGCAGCGTCAATAATACGCTGGTTGGCCTGGTGAGGAATAAAAAGTTTGACTTCTTCGGATTTAATATTGTGCTTTTTTATGATTTCTTCGGTGATATCCGCCATTCCCTGGACGGCAAATTTAAACACCGTGCGCCCGTCCTGGTAAATGTAGTGCATCTTTTTATCCACCGTTTCGTGCGTGGCGGGATGAAGGCTTCCGCCACCCAACATGTACAGATATTTTCCCCCGGAGCCATCACTTTTCAGAATATGATCGATGATTCCGATGTTGGGGTCTTCGGAGCGCTCCAGCACAATCGCTCCCGCGGCATCTCCAAACAGCACACAGGTGTTACGATCGGTGTAATCGGTGATGGCACTCATTTTATCGGAACCCACTACCAGTACTTTCTGGTAGCGACCGCTCTCGATAAATTGCGAAGCCATAGCCGTAGCGTAAATGAATCCGGTACAGGCGCCATTTACATCTACGCCCCAGGCATTCTTCGCTCCAATTTCTTCCTGAATTAAACAAGCTGTGTTGGGGAACATCATATCGGGGGTCACGGTGGCAACTACAATCAAATCCAGTTCTTCCGGAGCCACACCGGCTTCTTCCAGAGCTCGCAATGCGGCATATTTCCCCATATACGAAGAGGCTTTGCCATCTTCCAGAATATGGCGTTCACGAATTCCGGTGCGGGTGACAATCCATTCGTCGTTGGTATCCACCATTTTCTCAAGGTCTCTGTTGGTGAGCACTTTGGGAGGTACATAGTGTCCCACACCTGTGATTTTTGCGCGATACGTCATGATTATCCCCTCTTTTTTAATTCCTCGTAAATATGCTGATTCACTTTCTTCTTGCTCATCTCCACAGCTACTCGAATGGCATTTTTAAAAGCATGAGCGGTGCTACGTCCATGACTGATAATGGAGATGCCATTTACTCCCAACAAAGGAACTCCCCCATATTCCTGGTAATCGAAAGTGCTTTTCATTTTTTTGAAAGCATGCCGCACTAAAAACGCACCCAAAAGAGAAAATAAATTTTTACCCAGATTTTCCTTGAAGGCACGCCCAAAAACACCCATCACGCTTTCAGCGAATTTCAACACAATATTTCCCACAAATCCATCGGTAACAATCACATCCGCTTTGCCGTGCAGAATTTCCCGTCCTTCCACATTTCCAATGAAGTTGGGCATTTGAGCCACCATGAGCGTATAAGTAGAAAGCACCAGCTCGTTGCCTTTGGTTTTCTCTTCGCCAATGTTTAACAACCCCACCCGGGGATTCTCGATACCGTAAATGTAGTTGATAAAAATACTTCCCATCAGTCCAAACTGGAACAAATGCTGTGGTTTGGAATCCACATTTGCCCCCACATCAATGAGCAGCACTACTCCGCCCTCTGTGGGTAAAAAGGATGCCACTGCCGGTCGCTGAACCCCTTCGATGCGTCCCAGAATAAACAAGCTTCCTACCATTTGCGCTCCGGTGTTTCCGGCGCTTACGAATGCGTCCGCTTGCCCATCCCGATGCATCTGAAGTCCGCGCATCATGGAAGAATCCTTCTTCTGTTTTAGCGCCATGGTGGGTTGATCGTGCATATCCACAACCTGGGTGGTGTGCTGAATGCGCACATTTAAGGGACGGTGAAAATGATGCCGTTCCAGCTCCTTCTCCAGCAAAGCGCGATCTCCCAACAAAATCAACTGATGCTGGCCTTTGGTTTCCCGGTCAAACAAAAGTGCCCCCTCGACCGGTGCCTTGGGGGCATTATCTCCACCCATTGCATCTATGGCAATACGCATCGATCACCTCACCTGAAGGGATTAGGATTCGGTGGGAGTAAAAACCTGCTGACCGTTGTAATACCCACAATAAGGGCATACCCGGTGTGGCAATCTGGGTTCTCCGCAATTGGGGCATACCGAAAGATTGGCGCTGCTCAACTGTTGCATCCAGGAAGCTCGCCGTTTGTCGCGTTTCGACTTGGAAATTTTTCGCTTGGGATTCGCCATGAGATATTCTTCCTCTGTTTTATTTTCACGATTTATTTTGATTCAACAAAACTCGTAACTTCTCCCAGCGGGGATCAATATGCTCTACCTGACAAGTACACGATTCCACATTCAAATCTGCACCACAGCCGGGACAAATTCCTTTGCAATCCTCTTTACACAACATCTTCATTGGTACTGTTAAAATCAAATGCTCTTTAATAAAGGGATTCAAATCCACATCCACCTGCTCCGGAGACAGAAGAACCACATCATCTTCATCGGTTTCCAGATCTTTCTGCCCCAGATGGAATAGAATCTGAAACTGCTCCGCATAATCTTCTTCGTATTCACGCAAACAGCGGTCGCAAATATAATGGCCTTTCGTATGCAGTTCAACGGAACAGGTAATATTTTTCTCAAATTTATTCAGCTCAACCGACACCTCGATATCATGGGGATACACCTCATCCCGATAAAAATGAAGCGAACCGGAACGAATCACCTCTCGATAATGATGAATCCCCTCCTCCAGATGTAAAATGTGTATCTTCATATCCACCCATATTTACAAATTTTAAATTTAAAATTCTATACTAAAGTAATCAAGTTTTTTATTCTTTACCCAACTCAATAAATGACCTTTAGATGATTCCACAACCTGTTTGGTGACAATAAACTTTTTGCATTTGCTGGCATTTCTTAAAAAGCACAAACTTATGTCGGAACAGAAACGCCGGGTAAGTATCCTTCTTCCAGGAAAAATTTCTGTACTTTACTTGAAGCAGAAATTATGTTAAAATTTTCCGTAAAAATTCGGGAAAGGGAACCATGCGAATTATCGAAACAGGACTTCCAGGATTGGTGGTTATCGAACCGAAAATTTTTCAGGATCGGCGCGGCTTTTTCTTCGAAAGCTACCATTACAAACGGTATGTGGAGCACGGCATTGGTGATCAGTTTGTGCAGGACAACCATTCGCGCTCTATACGCGGCACTTTGCGCGGGCTGCATTATCAGATCAATCCCGGGCAAGCAAAGCTGGTACGGGTGGTGGTTGGCGAAGTGTTTGATGTGGCTGTGGATTTGCGAGTCGGTTCCCCCACCTATGGGCAATGGCACGGCCAGATTTTAAGCGCGGAGAACAAACTGCAAATGTACATTCCCATCGGGTTTGCACATGGATTCTGTGTTTTAAGCGAAGTGGCGGAATTCGAATACAAATGCAGCTCGTACTATTCCCCACCGGACGAACGCGGCATCATCTGGAACGACCCGGATTTAAATATCCAGTGGCCCATCTCCAACCCCATTCTCTCGGATAAAGATGCCCGTTTACCCCGATTTAAAGATATTGCCCCGGATTTCCATTTCCAGGCGCCGTAAATACCGGACGGGAGCAAATTCCCGAGATTCCTCCCAGGAAGCTCTATTTCTGAAAAAAACATGGAATTCCCCGGTATTTCGAATCCCCTGTTTCTTCCCCTTTCAGGAAGCACTAAATCTTTTCGGGAAGTTTCCACCTTTAATTAACATATTCTGCAGGAAAAACATGTGTAAAAATAGCATATTCTAACCCAATCTCACCGTTTGGCTTTACACCAGAGAAACTTATTTTTTCCGTTCCCCGGCTTGATATTCATCCTGACATTTCGTATATTAACCAATGCGGTTAAATTTATTAAAAATAAACCAAATTAGTTGTTAACTGAATTGGTTAATTTTTAAACAAATAAACCATAACGGTTCAATGAATGTTGTTGTATTAATTGGAGATGTGGTGAAATCCCGCTCCATTTCCCATCGGGCGAAGTTTCAGGCTCACCTGCAGGAGTTGCTAACGGCAATGAGTCGAGACAATCGGGATTTGCTCTCGCCCTACACCATTACCCTGGGAGATGAATTCCAGGCCGTTTACCGGACGGGGGAACACCTTTTCCGGGACATTTTTCAGATTCTGGGAGCGGTGTTTCCCCACCGGATTCGATTTGCCATTGCCATCGGGAGGCTGGACACTCCCATTAATCCCCGTCAGGCCATTGGAATGGATGGCCCCGCCTTCCATCTCTGTCGGGAGGGCATTACGCAGCTCAAGCAAAAGGATTCGTTTTTTCAGCTCAACTCCGTAACCGGGGGCTGGGAGCTCGCCAACGGCGCACTGGCGCTCATCTCCCACGAGATGAAATCCTGGAACCGGAACCGCATGCTGATTATGGCTCGGTTGCTGGCAGAGGTTTCGCCACGCACCATTGCCGAGGAACTCCATATCTCTTCCGTGGCGGTGTACAAAAACATTCGGGCAGGCGCTCTGGTCACCATTCACAACATTTTGCAGGAAATTACCCGGGAAATTAACCAACAGGTACGAACACCATGATTTTACCTTTTATTTTCATGATGAATGTCGTGCTTCTAACCCGCTTGTTCTATCACTATCGGGACAACCCCCTTTCTCTGCCGCGATACCTCACAAAATCTGCGCTGGAAGCAGGAGCGCTGTTGCTTTTCCAGTGGAATGTCTGGATGCTGCTTCTGGCACCCCTTATCGTTCTTCTCAACCTGCTTCATTAC
>JALWDQ010000731.1:0-9088 GCA_027039625.1 Calditrichia bacterium
GCTTGCATGGGATGATTCGTTCTGATTGTGCTGGAGAGATGCTTTTACTGTTTACACAAAAGAATCCTCGCCTTGCTAAAGTAGGAGGTTCTTCATCTTGCTAAAACAAGACTCAAAAAAACAGGTGGTTATTTTTTAACTAAACAATTTTATTTGCCAAACAGGTGAAAAATCTATCCGATGATGCATTATCGATTTATCATATTGCTCTTTTTTATCTTTTTATGGAATAGTTGCGAGTTCCCCATCGAAACGCGCTCCAGCTCTGAGTTTTCCGGGATACCGGAAACAATTTTTCAGAGGAACCCTAAAATTTCAGAAAGTATTTTATCTCTTGCCGCCTCCCCTGTTACCGGTAAATTGGCTATCCTTACGGATGGTTACAAAGCATTGTTTATGTTTTTCCATGACCTCCACACCGGTATGGAAGCACCGTTTAATCCCATCGATATTTCATCTCTTAATGCAGAGCATGGCGATTTTCATAGCTGCCTGTGGGATAGTTCGCTGCAAAAATTTCTTTTGTTCACCAAACAAAAGATACTTTTTTACGACCCTGAAACGGGAACGATAACCGACCCCGGGCTTGCCTGGGAAATGATCCAACCCAGACCGGTACGGGCAGTAGTGGATAACCAGGTATATCGCTATGTTGAATACCATCACAAAACATTTATTTTAATTAATCCTGAAACGAGGATTAAAAAGGAAATTGCTTATTCCCCGGATTATTCTTGGGCGAAACCTTTATTCCGGGGGAGATATTTTGTGGTTCAGGGCACCGACTCAATGTTTGCATATAATCATTTTCGTATTTTTCGATTTCGACTTAGTCAGTCCGATTCTATTACCATTCTACAGGAAAGTATGAGTAGCCTTAGATATCTTTTTCAGCTGAACGCCCATCAATTTGCGGGAATCGATCGTTCCGATACTCTTCTTATCATGCGTCTTAGGGATGCCCGCATAGAAAAGCGCATTTTTATTCCTGATTTATCCGGGGCAACAGGAAACATTGTGTACGATGGAAACAGTCTTTATTTCCAGAACGAGAGTTATACATTGTGTCGGTATCATTTGAGTTCCGGTTTACTGGACACAATTCCCATTAAAAGAAGTGTGAGTTATGATGGGGAGCATTTTAAACTGTTACAGAAAGAGAATGAACACCTCATTTTTCAAGCTAATTCAGTTATTCATAAATTTCACATTTACGATGCCGGGAATGGTATGCCAATTGAAACGGAGATTTTTCCGGATGCTCAGGTGGAAGATTTATTCTGGAAAGATGAAGAAAATCTTTATTTAGCAGAAAGCCGGTATCATCGGAATGAAAAATATTACACGATTTCGCAGTATAACTATTTTTCTGGATACAAAGATTCTCTTTACACACCTACCCATGGAGTGCCCTTAAAAATGACGGGGAACGGTCCCGTATTTATTAACAAGAATAACACTTACTTATACAATTATTCGGGGAACCTTATATATACTTTTCCGGGGAAATCCCGTCAGGTTCTTTACGACTCCACTGAACATCAGTACCGACTGTTTACCCTAACCTCCCAAAATAAAATGGTTATTTCTTATTTTAAACCGGGTATGGCCATCCAATCCGACACAATATCCCCGCCATTAAGCCGATATGTTCAGTTTTCTTCTCTTATCCCGGCCTGTAGCCCGTTTCGAATTCACTCATCATTTGAATATTCTTTTTATATTCCTAACATTTTAGGAGAATCATGGATTGAATTTTACATCTCCAACAGAAAGTTTGCCAATTATCAGAAATTACTTAAGATTTCTCTAAAGCCATTTGTAGAAAATTATGGAACACGGTTTCTCTGGCTACCTGATGGAAAACACGTAATATATGCGAATAAAAAACAGGTAATCCGGTTTAATACATGGGCAGAAGTACCCTGATTGGGACATTCTTTTTACTGATATTTTTCCTTCATGCTGCGAGTCAGATGATTCGGTTTCGTGTTGTAGATGCTATCAGCCTTGAGCCGGTAGCCAATGTATGGATTGGTTGTTCTACTACCGGCCAGGAAGCGACTACCGACGAGGCGGGAAGAGGATTGTTTACAATTCCCGATTCGATTCAATCTTTTACCTTCCAGTTCATCCGTCTGGGATACGACACCCTCCATTACACACTGGAGCGTCGCCAATTTTCTTCTGAGAAGGAGATTGTGATAAAATTAACCCCCCGGCCCCTTGTATTGGATTCGGTGGTAGTTCAGCAAACACGGGCTTTCCTCCGGATGGGCAAGCTGCTTCGGATAACACCCGAAATAACCCGAACCATGCCCTTTTCCCAGAACGATCTTTTCCGCACCATTCCCATGCTACCTTCTGCCAGTGCTGTATCGGATTATGCTTCGCTTTTTACGGTACGGGGCGCTACTCCCGATCAACACAATTTTTATCTGGATGATGTCCCACTGCTGACCTCGTATCGGATGCGGATAATTATGGGGGGCGGTACCTCGCTGTTCAATACCAATCTGATTCAAAATGTTGATTTTTATCCCGCCCACTATCCGGCGGATTATGGAGGGCAGGGTGGTGCACTGCTGGTTACTACGGCTCGCCCGGGCCGTTCCGATGCTTTTGCCGGTAACTTCTTCCTTTCCCCATACGAAACCGGCTTGCAAGTTGAGGGACCTTTATCCCACAATTTAACTTTTAATACGGCAGGCAGATTCTCCTACCTGGATCAAATCCTCAACCTCTTGCACTTGGACCAGACAATTCGTCCCCGGTTTGGGGATTGGCAGGGAAATCTGAACTGGAAACCTCACCGGCAACATCAATTCCGCTTTGGCTGGATGGTTCAGAAAGAGAAAAATTACCTGGATCTTACCCCCGGCTATATTGACGACGATCGTTATTCCTTTTTAAACCTGGTGTATGGACATATCCTCTATTTGCGTCATCAATACCGTATTTCCTCCCAGTTCTCGCTGTTAAATGTAATGGCTTTTCAGCGGAACGATTTGCAAATGAACGATACTTATTACAATCCCCAATCAAAGAAATATTTCCATAATGTTCTCGTAAATAATCAGCAAATGCAATGGACGTTTCGCCAGGTTTTTCGTTATTCGCAGCATCCTCTTGTCATCCGTACCGGATGGGAACTTAATTATTCGCCGACTCGAACCCATCTCCATACTATAGTACAACCGTATTATCCCAACATATTTTATGTGAATCGGCGGGATACGCTTTTGTATCTGGCGCAATTTACCCATTTTGAACTGCACCACAGCAACTGGCGGGTATTTGCCAGTTGGCGAATGGATTTCCACAGTTACTATCATTCCACACTGTATTTCTCTCCACGGTTGGGCTTCACCTATGCCTTTCCGCACGGATGGCAATTAGAAATGAACGCCGGTTTGTATCATCAATTTCCATTCACCGATGCTATGGTCTATCGCCGCCCTACTGTAAATATTTTTTCTGTGTACCGGCTTCATGACGAAACCTTTCGGTTTTACCCTCCTTATCCGGAACGTTTTCGCAAAGCTGCATTGCAGATTCGACGGATATTCAATTCCAGGGAATCCCTTAATTTGATATTTTATTTCAGTGAATCCGACAATATGTTTCGAACTATTTTTACCGGTTTTATATTTGAAGATCCCTTGAAAAACAGTGCTTATTCTATCACCCGCAACTCTGCGCAATTTCAATCCCGGGGAGTTGAATTTTGGGCCAATATTTCCGGCGATGCACCAGCGCAGGGCTGGAATGCCTATTTATCGGCCGCTTACCATTATAGCCGGCGAAACGATGGCCGGGGCTGGGTAAACGATCGCAATGATTTTCGCTGGAAGATGGGGGCAGGGCTGGACGTGAAACTCACGCCCCATTTGCAATTCTCCACTACGCTTAACTATCTAACCCTGTGCAATTACCCGGTGAATAATATCTTTCTTATCCAAGTTGATTATATGGATCCGGAAGATCCGGGGATTTGGCACCGGCTCCAGCATCAAAAATATGTTTTCACAACCTATTTTCGTCTGGATGCCCGCTTAAGGTTTATACTGAGTTCTCACCTGCAATTTTATCTGGAAGCCATCAATCTAACCAATCATCCCAACCGTTACGATACCTTCCACGGGATTGTGAAAGAAGACAATCGCTATACGATTATGATGACCGATGTGTACAACCTCCCTTTCCTGATAGGCGCCGGGCTGGAGGTGCGGTTTTAATTCGCCTGTTCAGGATTTCTCCCCCTATTCCGTGACCTGAACCACCCAATTGTTCCGGGAAATGTACCGGGTACTGAAACCGGGAGGCCGTTTACTGCTGATTACCCCCAACGTGGCCAAACTAACTAACCGGATTCGTTTGCTCCTGGGGAAGTTTCCTTCTACTTCCACCGGTAACGAAGGTGTGGATTTCAGCAAACAAAATTGGTTAATGGATGGTGGGCATTTTCACTACTTTACCTTTCGCAGTATGCGCCTTTTCTGCCAGCATTGTGGTTTTTCAGAGATTCGTTCCTTTGGCATCGGAACGCTGGGACGCTTTCACCATCTGCGTCCTTCGCTCCTTTCCGGGAATGTGGTGCTTTTGGCTCAAAAATCGGGATGAGAGCCGTTTGCCACCGGCGAGCAAAGGGAGAAGAATGGTGTTTACTCCTCTTTCCGCCTGCCCTGTAAGGCTTCCACCTGGCGTTCCAGTTCCTTGACCCGTTTAAGCAATTCCGGTAACTGATTGACCACCGCTTCGATACGTTTAGTGCGCATAATGGGGCGGGCAGGGTATCCAAAAACAATTTCGCCATCGGGAATGCTTTTGGAGACGCCGGACTGAGCGCCAATTTGCACGTAATTCCCAATGGAAATGTGACCCACGGTTCCCACCTGACCGCCGACCATCACATGATGGCCAATTTTAGTGGAGCCGGAAATTCCCGCCTGGGCAGCCATCACCGTCCATTCGCCCACTTCCACGTTGTGGGCAATGTGTACCAGATTATCCAGCTTAGCTCCGCGACGGATGCGCGTCTCGCCCATGGTGGCCCGGTCGATGGTGCAATTGGCACCAATCTCCACATCATCTTCAATGACCACGCGTCCCACCTGGGGAATTTTGTGGTACACCCCTTCGTGCGGAGCAAAACCAAATCCATCGCTGCCAATAACCGCACCATTGTGGATGATGACCCGATTTCCGATTTCGCAATCTTCCCTCACAGAAACCAGCGGATACAACAGGCAATCGGAACCCACCTTTACACCATCCATCAGTACACAGTTGGGGAGGATGCGGGTGCGGTCGCCCACCACGCAGTCGCGTCCGATTACCACGTGGGCACCAATGCGAACATCCTTGCCAATTTTGGCTTCGGGGTGAATAACGGCGGTGGGATGAATGCCCGGTTCCAGCACTTCGCGGGGAGGATGGAATTCCAGAAAAATCTGTAAAAAGCGGAAGTAGGCATCATCCACCACAATATGCGGCAGGGGAATCTCCGTTTTAATTTTACGGTCCACAATAATGGCACTGGCACGGGTAGTCCGGAGAAACTCCTTGTAGCGGGGATTAGCCAGGAAGGTAATCTCCCCCGGTTGGGCAGCATCGATTTTTGCGGCACCGTGGATACGGATGGAACCATCGCCGTGAAGTTCCCCCTCAATGCGGCGCGCAATTTCTTCAAGAGTGAATTGAGCCATAAAACGGTGTTCTCCCTGTTTCCGTTCCGGGGTAGAAAAAACAGAAAGGCTCCGCCGTTTTTCCCGGCGGAACCTGCGGTATTCCAAAAAACTGTTTTTCGGGGGAAGAAAGGGTAACGTCTAATTATTTGGTTTTATTTAACTCTTCCAGCACTCGATCCGTAATGTCGTATTCCGGTTTGGCAAAGAGCACCACTCCCTGCACAACATCCAGAATGTAGTCGTAGCCTTCTTCCTGACCGATTTTTTGAATCACCTGATCGATTTTATCGTAGAGCGGCTGGGTGAGTTTCATGTTCTGCTGGTAAAATTCACCCTGGGGACCCAGTTTTTCGTACCGATATTTCTCGATTTTCATGGAAAGTTCCTGAGCCTGTTTCTCTTTCTCCGCTTTCTTTTCCGGGCTCAACAACAGGCTCTGGCTCTCGATCTCTTTCATCAGATTATCGTACTCCTGGAGCATCTTGTTGTATTCGTCTTCGTATCCCTTGCGGATTTCGTCCAGCTTCTTCTGAATTTCCTGGGCTTCGGGATATTCGGTGAGGATGCGCTGAGAATTCACGTAGCGAATTTTCTGGGCAAAACTATTATTCCACCCGGCGAGTACCACGAAACTCATTACCAGAATGATGCCTAAGATTTTTTGTGCTTTCACTCTGTCCTCCATACTTTTAATTGGTTACCATAAAATAATTTATTCAACAATGATTTTTATTTCGGGTTAGAAGCGACCGAATTGGAAGTGAGTTTTCCACTGGCCCCGACGTTTGCCAAAGTAATCCAGATGGTCGAAGCCGTAACCAAAATCTACGCCAATGATGCCAATCATAGGCATAAACACGCGCACACCCAATCCGATGCTGCGTTTCAGATCCTGAAGGTTGCTCTCCACAAAATCGCCCCACACGTTACCGGCTTCCACAAACACCAGTCCGTAGATGGTGGGGTTCGGTGCGATGGGAACGCGCAATTCGGCAGTAAATTTGGCCATGGCTCTACCTCCCAGGGGGCGTCCGGTGCTGCTCAGGGGCCCCACGGTTCCGTCGTCGTATCCGCGTAATCCTTCCGAAAAGCTTAAGCCGGAACCACCCATGTAAAACAGCCCACCGGGATTGATGTAGTAGTTCTTGTGCAACCCGTTGATAATTCCCATCTTAGCCTGGGTGTAAAACACCAGTCCCATGAATGTGGGGACGTACCATTGCACGGTGAGCACGTTTTTTAAGTAATCTTCGTCTCCCGAGAGGGGACCACCGGAGAGTTCGGTGAGTAAGGAATACACCGAGCCGTTGGTGGGGAATTCCGGTCGGTTTCGGCTATCGCGCTGGATAATCTGGGTGATGCTGACCTGCTGGGTGGGACGGTCGTAGAACAGGTAATTTTCCAGCAGTTCGGGGTCGCGCACGTTAAAGATCTTGGTTTCGGCCACGCGGAAGATCCAGTCGCCGCGGAAGTAACTATCCGGCCAGCGGAAGCGGCGACCCACCTGTACCGAAGCGCCCTTTACCTGCCGATCCCAGGGATAGAATCCGCCGCCGCTGCGGGTGTTAAACAGCGAAAAACCACCCAGAGTACGGGTGTTAAATAACCAGGGTTCGGTGAAACTCAACGAAATGGAGCGGTAGAACCGTCCAAAATACCAGTCGAACGCCAGGCGCTGACCATCGCCGCCGGAGAAGGGGTGTGCCAGAGAGAAATTGTTCATGGAAAGCCCCACGCTCCCGATCATCCCATCCCGTTGGCTGTAACCGGCAGACATGTTGGCGGTATCGGTGGATTTCTCCTCCACCTTGATCTCCAGATTCACATGCTTGTCGTCCCCTTCAATCAGTTTCACATCCGGCACCACATTGGCGAAATAATTCAAAATCCATACATCCCGCACGCTGCGTTCCAGTTTCGCCCGGTTGAAGGTGTCGCCCGGGTAAATCTTTAACTCCCGGCGAATCACTTTCTCGTTGGTCTTAGTGTTTCCGGTGATGATAATTTCCTTGATGCGCACCACATGCCCTTCGGAGATGCGAATGTGAATATCCACCGTGTCCTTGCCCGCCGGTATCTCCCGCGGCTGAATGTTGGCAAACAAATATCCCTGATTGTAGTAGAGGTTCTGGATATTCTCACGAATGCTCTTCTCAAAATCTTCCTGATTGTACACATCCCCCTTGCTAAAAAGCAGTTGTTCCCGTAATTCCGCTTCGCTGAATACGGTGTTCCCTTCGAAGGTGACGTTACCAAAATAGTAGCGATCGCCTTCGTTAATGTACACATCGATGAATAGATTCCGCTTGTCCGGACTGTAATAGATGGAATCCTTCACAATCTCGGCATCACGGAAGCCTTTTTTGCGGCAGTAGGCAAGGAGGTTTTCCAGGTCTTTCCGGTACTTTTTTTCGTTGAAATCGGCACTGCGCCACCAGCGGTCTTCTTTAATTCCTTTAAATTGTTTCTTCAATTCTTTTTCGGTGAGGTGCTTGTTGCCGAAGATGCGAATGCGTTTCACCTGCACCCGCTCGCCTTCCTGAATTTTAATTTCGGCAATTACCTGGTCTGGCGAGGAATGCACCGTGTCGATTTCCACTTTTGCCAGCAGGTACCCTTCCTCCTTGTATTTGCGCAGTAAATTCCGCCGCGCCTGGTACATCCGGAACGGGGTAAGCACCATGCCTTTGTAGAAGTGAATTTCCTTGTCCACCTCGGATTTTTTCAGTTCCTTGTTGCCTTTCACCACCCAGCCTTTCAGGCGCGGGAATTCTTTGAGCTGGATGACCAGATCCAGCCCTTCGGGCGTCTGGTGCTCCACCATGATTTTAATGTCCGAAAAGAGCTTCAGTGCCCAGAGGTTCTTTACGGCGTTGGAAATATCGTCGGTGGTAATTTCTTTCCCGACATGTAAGCCGGAATTGAGATATATAATGGAAGTATCCGCTTTTACCTGTCCTTCAATGCGAATTTTGTGGATTTTAAAACGTGGAATTTGCGAAAATAACGGTGATGTTATCAGCAAACTGAACAGTGCGATGATGACGATTCTGATTCCTGCGCGCATACTCCTCAACATTCTCTTTAGAATTCCCAATGAAACCGCTAAAGTTAATTTCACTTAACTATAGTTGCAATTAAAAATTAAATGAATGTCGAAATCGAATAATGAAATTTTCCAGCCGGTTCCGGTTGTAGTAAACGGGATCGAACTGGAATTTATCATACTCCACTTCCAGTAATAGGTTTCGTAACAGGCGGTACTCTAATGCGAACCGATGGTTGAGTCCCAGTTTAGGTTCGTCGTAAATGGCAACCAGTTGCCCGGAATAGGTCATATACAGGTTGCGAATCAGGTATTTCCCCAGGGTAATCTGGGAGCTTTGCAACAGCAATAA
>JALWDQ010000732.1:0-2891 GCA_027039625.1 Calditrichia bacterium
ATAAACGCTTTAACTTTTCGATTTACTCAGGATATAGGGAAACTGCTGGAAAATGTTGTTTTCCTTCATTTATTACGGCAGGAATATCCCATTTACTTTCTCAGGAACGATTTTGAGTGCGATTTTATTCAGGGAGATGATCAGAAAATATTTCAGGCGGTACAGGTTACCTTTTCCCTTTCTGAGAGCAGCACTCGGGAAAGAGAAATCGCTTCGCTGGTTAAGGCTTTAAAACGCTTCAATTTAAAACAGGGACTCATCATTACTTTTGACGAGAGGGGAAGTGTTACCATCGATGACAGAACCATTGAAATTGTACCTGCCTGGGAATGGTTATTGACGGTTTAAATATTATTCTTTCGTAGTTTTCCGTGTTTGCTCTTTAATCTCTGTAACAAAAACTTATGATGCTTTTTCTTGTTGTTCCGCCAGAATTTCCCTCCTGACATATTGTTTGAATTCTTCGATGGAAGTAAAACAACGGAACCCTGCCTGACTGGCCAGGGCAATCACTTCCGGAGGTTCATTTAACAACACAACTACCGGCTCGCTTAATTCTTCCTGTATCCCATTGGGCCATGCCAGATCAAACACTGCTTTTTGAATGCCTGTATTGGGATCGGCAAAATCGTAAGATAAAATTCCCTGGGGTAATCCTTGTTCAGCTATCCATTTATTCAACATTTCCAGTTCCTGTTCTTCTTCCTCACTACTAAAGCCTCCAAGTATCTGTTCCTCTATTGGTGTAACTTCTGTTTTTCCTTCAAGTAATTCAATGTCCCCATGCAGTAATTCTTTCAATCGTTCGTTAACTGCTTCTGCCAGGAGCTTTTTTCGGGCTTCCAGAAAGTCTAAAAAATTTTCAATCTTCCATAATTCTGGATCCATGGGAATCCACTGTGAAGATAGGGCTCCAGGATGCGCCTTTTCCACTTCCGGGAAATATTCTTCTGGCAATCGATCACTTATGCTCAAATTGGTATCTTTCGTTAAGAAACAAAAGTTAGCCAGTGCGTTTATTTTGGCTTTTTTATACCCATGCTTGTAAAGCTGCGCCTTGGGGAAAATATGATGTACTTCGAGCTTATTTTCCGGTCCTAATAAACTGGCTTTTAAAGGAAGTCCGGTACCCCAATCTCGTGCTTCGCCCATTCTGGTTAACATGTAAAGCACAGGATAAAAACGAGCCCCCAGGCTCCAGCCCGTAAAATGCCCCGGTTCTACCCGCAGCCCACCATGCCACAGGCGAAGTTGTTCTATTAATTTGTCGATCCCACCGTCGGGCTCTTCCAATGCTTCCAGATCCTTATCAATATATGTTTCTGTTGAACCAGAGAAACGTCCCCACATTCCTGCCTGTAGAAACCAGAACAGCAATTTATCCCGCTCAACTTCATCCATTGGCCCAGAACGCTGATCGAGATAGCGTACCATAACCGGAATACCATAACGGCCAAATAACACCCGATCGTGATCCAGCCCCAGGCGATTAGCAATCATATTCAAACAGGTGTTAATGTGCTTAACGGCTCGTTTGAGGGCAACCTGGATTTCTTTAGCCGTTTTATCGTGCAGGAACTGAAACTTGGCTTCTCCGGTAAGTACAGTGTTAATAGAACGCAATAGCCAATCCAGATTGAAATAATAGCCCGCTTTTTCCCACTCTGCTAAATGCTGCTTCATCACTTCTCGTGCCTGAGGCCATTCGGTACAAATTTTAGCCAGTGCCAGGTCGCCTTTAGAAAGTTTGGTACCTCCACTGTTTACTCGATTGAAAATATCCACGACCACTTCAATTGTTTTGTCAGCTCCGGTAACCTCTTCCACATGCAGTTCGATATCCAGAATAGCAAGCAACTTACTGAGACGGGCAGCATATTCACCCAGTTTAGGCGATAGTTCCGGTTGAGCGCTGAGTTTTGAAATAAACTCACTCAGACCACTGGTTCCACCCTGCATCAGTTTTGAAACATCGATCCAGAGTGGATCGTCCTTCATCTTCATTGGCTGGTAAAAAGAGAAAATTTCCTGCTCCAGGTGAAAATACAAGCCGGTAAAGGTTTTAGCGTTCCCATCAAAAAATTTGGGTGGTTTGCCCCGCACCACCCCGTAAATAGATGTCATTCGTTGCTGTCCATCCAGCAGCAATTTAACCACTCCGGGCGCCAGTTGTCCTTCCCCGCGGTAAAGTGCTGTACGGGATTCGGTAACCCATACCAGCAGCCCGCCAATGGGATGGCGCCTGTAAAGCGAATCAAACAACCCGCGTACCTGATCGCGATTCCAGACGTATCCACGCTGGAATTCTGGTAAAGCCATGTGGCCACTGTCGATATGGTCTAAAATGGTGGATATTTTCATGCAAATTCCATCTCCCTGGTTTACATTTATTGTATCTTTTTAATGGAGAATTATTTTCATCTTATTGGTTGTGCAGAACTTGCCGTTTCGACAATAGCATCAAGTTTCTCTTTCACTTCATTATCTATCATTTGTTTGGGAATAAATTTTGCCAGAAGATGATAGTCCGACTTACGCATCAGATTGGGTAGCCCGAGCTTTTTAAAGTATGAGTCAAAAAGCCGGTCTAAAAAATCATCACTGGCTTTTACGACGCGCCACCATCGGTCATTAATATCCCGTAAAGCCACAGGAGGGACCAAATCTCTAATACACTCTTCCATCGCTTTTCTACGTCGCTCCTTTTCCGCATGGGTAAATAATGGGCCTCCCGTTTCTTCATCAGAGATGTCCTCTGCATAAGCTATCAATACTTCAGGAAAACAAAGATAATTTTCTATTTCTCTGCGCTGCCACATGAGTTCCCGTAAAGGCGGTGTTGAATTTAATTTCATATCAATGTGATCAAAAATAGCCACACAAACCACATT
>JALWDQ010000733.1:0-9074 GCA_027039625.1 Calditrichia bacterium
TTTAACGATGAAAAACCTGATTCACATATTTGCCCGGCGTTCCACCCTGTGGTTACTGGCATTTTATGTAACGCTTTCATTCTTACTCATGAATCTGAACGATCCGTTCATGATTCGCGGTTTGCGCATTGGAATGCTGCAGGCCATAAACTGGGTGAGTCGCATGGAGCACTTTCTGGATTATGTGCGGGATTTAAAACAGGAGAACCGTGCTTTACGTCGGGAAAATTTGCAATTATCGTTGAATAACCAGCGGTTGCAGGAACTTATGCTGGAAAACCTGCGGCTGCGTCGTTTGCTGGGGCTCAAGCGTTCCAGTCCTTACCATTTTGTGGCAGCTAATGTTATCGGGTTTGGGCAGGAGGAAACGGTTCGCTCGTTGATTCTGGATGTGGGAAAGGAAGACAGCATTCGCAAGAATATGCCGGTAGTCACCGAAAAAGGGCTGGTAGGGAAGATCCTCCACGTGGAAACACATCAATCCATCGCTCAAATTTTATTAGACCGCCACTCTCTGGTAAGTGCCCGTTTGCAGAAGAGCCGGGAGGTAGGGGTGATTTCCTGGAGTGGCAATTTCTGGCTGGATTTGAATTACATTCCCAAAGAAGTAGCAGTAAATCCCGGAGAAGTGGTGATTACTTCCGGGTTGAGTAAAATTTATCCTCCGGGAATTAAAATTGGTATTGTTGCGGAGGTTAAACAAAACGAGTACGAACTTTTTAAAGAAATAAAAGTGAAACCAGCGGTGAACTTTAACAATCTGGAACAGGTGTTTGTGCTGGTAAAACCGGACAGTCAACAGGTAGAGTGAGCCCGTGGTAAACAATATTTATTTACGGTACACCCTCTTTTTTTTCATCGCCATATTGTTGCAGGCGACGGTGGTGAATTATTTGCGGATTTTTTCCTGGAGCCCGGATCTGGTGCTTATCCTGCTGGTGGCGTTTGCCCTGCGCTTTGGTCCCAATCAGGGAATGACGGCGGGATTTATTGTGGGGCTGGTTCAGGACTCCATCAGTACGCATTTTATCGGGCTGGGTGCTCTCTCAAAGACCATTGCCGGAGCACTGGCGGGTTCGCTAAAAGGGCGCTTCTCTCCACGCACCGAATTTTTCCTAACCCTGCTGATTAGCGGTTTGATGCACGACCTGATTTACTTCTTCCTTTACACACTGGGAGAGAATTTCTCTTTTCAATCGCTTATTTTCCTCTATACGATTCCCAATGTGATGTACACCGTACTTATTGGGGGCTTTTTGTATTATTTGATTGAAACCTGGGTACGTTACTGATGCAGTTCTCATCCCTGGATTATAAAAAAAATGTGTTTATCGGGGCAGTTCTGGTACTTTTCCTGATTCTTACCATCGGCTTTTTTCGGATACAGATTTCCCGGTCTTCCATTTATTCCCGGAAAAGCCTGCAGAATAGTATTCGCATGATTACCCGCATGCCGGTTCGGGGGAATATTTACGATAGAAACGGGCTGCTTATTGTGGATAATCGTCCGGCGTTTTCGCTTTATCTGGTTCCTTCGGAAGTAAATGACCACACCATTCAGGTTATCTCCCGGTTAAGTGGGCTTTCTGAGCAGGAGATTCGCAAGAAATTACGCCAGTCCGGGCGTTTCCAGCCGGTGAAAATTATCCGCCAGGTGGATATGGAAACGCTTACCTGGATTCAGGAGAACATTCTGGATTTGCCGGGAGTGGAGTGGCGCCCGGAACCCAAACGGCACTACACCCGGCATTCGGGACTGGCACATCTGCTGGGAACCCTGGGGGAGGTGGATGAACGGGAACTGGAGCAATTCCCGGAACTAGAGCCGGGGGATGTGGTGGGCAAGAAGGCTATCGAACGGCGTTACGACCGGGAGCTGCGGGGACGGAAGGGAGTGCAATTTGTGAAAGTGGATGCGCTGGGTCGGGTGGTGGAAGAGGTCAGTGATGCCCAGAATTCGAAACCGTACCCGGGAGAGCAGCTGTATCTGACGATTGACCTGCGCTTGCAGGCGTATGCGGACACCCTGATGGAGGGCAAGCGCGGCGCCCTGGTGGCTATCGATCCCCGCACGGGGGATGTTCTTACCTTACTCTCCAAACCGGATTATGATTTAAGCTATTTTACCGGTGTCGTTCCCCGGGATGTCTGGAACAAATTGCTAAACGATCCCCATCATCCGTTGTACGATCGGGCATACCAGAGTAGTTATCCTCCCGGTTCTACTTACAAACTGGTGGCTGCCATTGCAGCGTTAAACGAACACATCATTACCCCGGCCTGGACGGCGAATTGTCCCGGCTATTTCAAATTAGGCCGGCGCATTATCCGATGCTGGAAACCGGATGGCCACGGACAGCAGGATCTGATTCACGCGATTAAAAATTCCTGTAACGTCTATTTTTACAAACTGGGTTTACTCATTGGCATCGACGTGTGGCACAAATACAGCCGCATGTTTCATTTCGGAGAGAAAACAGGTGTGGAACTTACCAACGAAAATCCCGGGTTGGTTCCCAGCCGACAGTGGTACGAAAAAGTGTATGGAAAGGGAAAATGGACGCGGGGCATGCTGGCAAATCTGGCTATCGGGCAGGGAGAGCTGCTGGTTACACCGCTGCAAATGGCGCAATTTGTTTCGGTGCTGGCAAACCGCGGCATCCTGATGCATCCCCATCTGGGGCTGAAACTGTACGATCCCGTTACCAGAAAAATAACCTATATCACGCCTCAAAAAGAGGTGATTGAGGGAATCGATTCCACTGTTTATCGGATTGTTCTGCGGGGAATGCGTGAAGTGGTGGATGGAGGAACCGGCTGGCGGGCAGGGATTTATGGGATACCGGTAGCGGGAAAAACCGGCACGGCGCAAAACCCCCACGGAAAATCTCACGCCTGGTTCATCGGATTTGCTCCCTTTGAACATCCCGAAATTGCCATCGCGGTACTGGTCGAAAACGGAGGATCCGGGGGCGGAGTAGCGGCACCCATTGCCGGAGCTTACTTGAAGCGCTATTTCTATTATCAGGGAAAGTATGATTATCAGATTGAGCAGTGGTTGGCTGCCCAGCGGCGCAAGCAGGATTCCCTGCGAGTGGCAAATCAGCAACAAAATGATTCCACAACCGTGGAGAATGAATGATGAGCGGGTTGTCTAAAAAAATTGACCTTTTGCTGCTGTTCTCGGTGCTGGGATTAATTGCTATGGGCCTGGTCGCACTGTATTCCTCCTCGCATACGGTAATGGCGCAGGGAAGTGGGACCAACTACTTTGTGAAACAACTAATCTGGACAATTTTAGGCCTCGGGTTGATGGCTTTTATCTATGTACTCCCTCCCCGCTGGATTTACGAATTCTCGTATCTGCTCTACGGATTAAGCATTGTGCTGTTAATTCTGATATTCTTTTTTGGTCGAATGGGGTACGGAGCCACCCGCTGGCTGCGTATTGGCCCGCTGCTGTTACAGCCCTCGGAAATGGCCAAACTGGCTACCATCCTGGCGTTGGCACGGTATATTTCCCGCGAAGAAAGAAACCTGAACGAACTAAAACCTTTTGTGCTTGCCGCTCTGTTTCCTCTAATTCCTTTTGTACTCATTGCTAAACAGCCGGACCTGGGCACGGCAATGGTCTTTGCTGCCATGACCCTCCCCATGTTTTACTGGGCCGGATTAAAAGGGGTAAACCTCACCCTCATTGTCATTCCATTTGTGATGATTTTTGCCTCCTTTAATTTCTATGCCTTTCTAACCATTATGATTGTACTCCTTTTCTTCCTGTTGTATTCTCGCCGCTCGCGCATGTTGATTATTTTTGTTCTTATTTTGAATGTGGTGGTGGGATTAACCACCCCCGCCCTCTGGAATCATTTGAAACCTTACCAGCGCAACCGAATTATCGTGTTTCTGGATCCGGAATCCGATCCCCGGGGGAGTGGCTATCAAATCATTCAATCCAAAGTTGCAATTGGTTCGGGTGGCCTCACCGGAAAGGGATTTATGCAGGGTTCCCAGACCCAACTTCGTTTTTTACCGGAACAGCATACCGATTTTATTTACGCCGTTATCGGGGAAGAATTTGGCTTTCGCGGTGTGATGCTGGGAATTGTGCTTTTTGCTCTTTTCTTTATCCGGGGAATTCAAATTGCCGCTTCGGTGAAAAACCGTTACAATAGCATTGTAGCAATTGGCATTGTAACCGTCCTTTTGTTTCAAACAGTAATTAACATGGGGATGACAATTGGTTTATTTCCGGTTACCGGGCTTCCTTTACCCTTTTTAAGCTACGGTGGCTCTGCCATGTTAACCAATCTGGTGATGGTGGGGCTTTTATTGAATTTCTATCGCAATAAATTTGAATATTAGAAGGAACAGACCATGCATCCCGAATTATTCCGAATCGGCCCCATTTCGGTGCACAGTTACGGGGTGATGCTGGCACTCTCGTTTATTCTGGGTATCTATCTGGCCATTCGCGAAGGAGAGAAGCGGGGAATTCGAGGGGATGATATTGTCAATCTGGGAATGGTGATTATTATTTCTTCTGTCTTCGGGGCTCGGCTTTTTTACGTGTTATTTCATCTGGAAGAATTTCGTGGGCGCTGGATTTACACCTTCTGGCCGGTGCAGGAAGATGGCACCATTGGCCTGGGGGGATTAATTGTGTTGGGTGGATTTCTCACCGCATTTATTGCTTCGGCGGTTTATATTCTGGTGAAAAAACTCGATTTCTGGAAAGTGGCCGATAGTGTTGCTCCTTCCATTGCTCTGGGAGTATTTCTAACACGGATTGGCTGCTTTTTAAATGGATGTTGTTTCGGAAAAGCATGCTCGCTCCCCTGGGCTGTGGTATTTCTGCCTAATAGTCCCGCGGGTACAGTAATGGGAAATACGCCGATTCACCCCACTCAACTTTATTCCTCCTTTTATGGATTGGTGATTTTTCTTATTTTACTATATGTGAATCGCAAACAGCGTTTCGATGGGTTGCTTATCGGGTTATTTTTAATTTTATACGGAATTTCCCGTTTTACGGTCGATTTTTTTCGTTATTACGAGCACCAGATGTTTATTATCGATGGCCTGGAATTTAACCAGATTGTCAGTTTACTCATGTTTGTAGGGGGTATTTTCATACTGCTGTACAGGGGAAAAGTCCCGCAGAACAAGATGCCCGAATAAATCCTTGACTATATTAAATTTAATGTATATATTTGATTAAATCTAAACTTGGGGAGGAATTTAATGAAGAAGCTGGCCCAATTTAGTGTATTACTGATATTCATCATTGCGATGGTAGCCTGGGGAGGATGCGCTGGGGGGAAGAAAACCAGTAAAGGTGCCGAAGCGACCGCTGCCGAACAGGGAAGTACAGATGACTATGACGAAATTGAAAAATTGCTGGGTATCGATAGACAGGATGCCGAAAGACAGCAAAGGGAAACTCAGACTGCGGCGAAAACCACTCAACCGGAAAAAAAGGATGATTTGATTAATCTGCTGGAAGTAGATGAAGGTAAAAAGAAAACCACTGTTACCGAGAGTAGCTCTCCCGAAATAGATAAACGTATTGTTCGTTTAAAAAAACAGGTAGAACGCTTACAGAAAGAATTAAGGCGTAAGGATTTGGAAATAGCCGATCTGAAAGCGAAGTTATTGGCCGCACAAACAGCCTCTCAGTCACAGGCATCCTTTGGCACCGAGAGCCAGGGTAGCGGCTTTTACCAGACCCCTGCTGCCGCCGCTGGTCCCATCTCCCAATCCGAATACGAAGCCCAATACAAACATGGTCTGGAATTGTTCCATCAAAGGAAGTATCGCGAGGCACTTTCTGTTTTCGAGAAGCTCCTGGCAATCGATACCAATAACAATCTGGCCGATAATGCTCAGTATTGGATTGGAGAGTGTTATTATGCGATGGGGCGCTATAAAGAAGCGATTATTGCGTTCGAAAAGGTATTTACGTTTAAATTCTCCAATAAAAACGATTATGCGCAATTTAAAATTGGTCAGTGTTACTATAAATTAGGCGACCGGGAGCGTGCCCGCCAGGAGTTTCAGGAATTACTGGACAATTATCCCAATTCCGAATTGGTGACACGTGCCAAAGAATATCTTGCCCAGCTTTAAATACCCGCTTTGTGTTCAATGTGCAGAGGGAGATAGCTTCGGTTATCTCCCTTTTTTTATTGGATTGTTTTGAAAGGGAAAGGATTCCTTCCTGCAGGCTGCCCCGAGGAATTACCCGCATACCCGAGCAAAGCTTTTATAGTTCTCCGGGATTTTCATCGTTTTCGGAATGAAAGATTGTTCAATTTCCTTTTTGTGAAAAACCAGTTTTGTTGTATCTTCTCTTGCTAAAATAACAAAAAGGGTGTGATGACGATGGTTAAAAAGATTCTAATGTGGGGAATAAGTATTCTGGTCCTTCTCTTTGTAATTCTGGGATTGTTCGCTTTTTTCCAGATGAAGCAAATGAAACCGGTGTACGAAGATGCTGAACTTCCCGAGTTAAATGCGAAAGTAAGCGTGGGATGGGACAGCAGCGGCGTGGTGCACATTCGTGGAGAATCCGTGCGAGATGTGATTATTGCTTCCGGGTATATTGCTGCTAAAGAACGACTGTGGCAGATGGAAATTCAGCGGCGGCTGGCTCGCGGACGACTCTCCGAAGTGTTTGGGGATACCACTCTTAAAATCGACCGTCTTTTCCTGACACTGGGTATGGATTCTTTAACTCAAGTTCTTTACAACACACTCTCTCAGGAATCCCGCCAGTGGTTGCAATGGTATGCCCAGGGAATCAATGCCTACCTGAAAAATGTGGGCGAGGATTTGCCTCTGGAATTCGTTTTGACGCGATTCCGACCGGAACCCTGGAAACCGCAGGATTGTTTGTACCAAACCCGAATTATGGCCTGGTTCCTGAATTTTAACTGGAAAGCGGATGTTCTGTACTGGTTACTTTCTTCCGAACTTCCGCCCGAAAAATTTCGCGAAATCTGGCCGGATTGGCAAAAATACCCCACCATTCTCAAAGTTCAGGAGGTACAGCAACTGGCTGCGGCAATCAATTCTCTGGATGAGGGCATGAGAGCATTTTTTAATCCTGCGGGATTCGTACCGGGAAGTAACAACTGGGTCTTAGCTCCCCAAAAAACAATTACCGGAGCAGCCTTTTTGGCAAACGATCCCCATTTACACCTGGATCTGCCATCTATCTGGATGGAAATGCACCTTCAGGCTCCCGGGTTAAATGTTGCGGGATTTGGATTCCCCGGGGCACCTGGTATTATTATTGGTCGCAATGAGAAAATCGCCTGGGGTGTAACCAACGGAATGATTGATGATGCTGATTATTTCGTGGAAAAAATCGATACCGTGAAAAAGACGTATATTTTAGATGGTAAAGAATACCCCCTTAAAGTGTATCGTCGTAACATCCCCATAAAGGGGAAGCCGGATAAATGGATTACCATTTACGAGACCCTGCATGGTCCGGTGATGAATGCACTTTTCCCCAAATTAAAACTGCCTGAAACAATTGCGCTGCAATGGATGGGGCGGGAAAAATCGGATGAAGTGCTTACTTTTATTCAACTGTCCCGGGCAAAAAATTGGGACGAGTTTAATCGCGCCCTGACTCATTTTGCGGTACCCTGCCAGAATTTTGTTTATGCAGATGTCAATGGAAACATCGGTTATCGCCTGGGAGGAAAGGTGCCGATACGTAGCTATAAAAATGGATTGCTACCCCGGCGGGGCGACCTTTCCCGGAATGAATGGATAGGTTTTATTCCTTTCGAGAAAATGCCCCATTTGTTCAATCCACCACGAGGCTGGATCGCCACGGCTAACAACGATGTAACCGGGGATAAGGAGAGGTATTTTTCCGAATTATGGGAACCACCATATCGTGCTCTTCGCATTGAACAATTAATTCAGCAAAAACCGAAACTCTCTGTCCAAGATATTCAAAATATCCAGATGGATGATTATAACGCCATGGCTGCAGAACTTTTGCCAGAATGGTTAAAAGTGCTGAAAGCTGAGGAGCATCTCTCCTCGCAGGAAGAGGACGTGATATTGCTCCTGGAAAAGTGGGACTATCGAATGGCAACCGATGCCATTGCTCCTTTTGTTTACGAAGCATTTCAATATCAACTCATTAAAAATATTTTTCAGGATGAAATGGGGAAAGCGGTTTTCCGTCTTTTCACTAATTTACCCAATTTTTACTACCGGGTATTTGTCCGCGTGGTTCAAACTGCCAATTCCTCCTGGTTTGATGATGTGAATACCCCAGAAACCGAAGGTAAGGACGACATGATTCTCCGGAGTTTTCGGGAGGCTCTGAAGATGCTTGCTCAAAAGGCGGGGGAGAACATGGAAGAGTGGGAATGGGGACGTTTGCACACTCTGGAACTAAAACACTTGTTAGGCCAGGTGGCGCTCACACGTTCGATTTTTAATCGAGGGCCGTATCCGGTGGCGGGTGATGGGGCCACCGTAAATGTAGCAACCTATCTTTACAAAGATCCCTTTAAAATGGTTGCCGGCCCGTCCATGCGGATGATCGTCGATTGGAGCAAACCAGATTTTTATTTGAGTATTCTCCCGGGAGGAAATAGTGGGAACTTTTTGAGCGATTATTACGATAATCAAATTGCAGGCTGGTTACATGGGAGGTTAAAACAAGTTAATTTGCAGAGCAATCGTTTTGCAGAAAAACTGATGTTATCGCCAGTCGGGGAATGAAGATTGCGGAATAATAATTAGAAAATGGGGTGGAATGAGTTTGTTTTTTTGCAGAACATCTGGTTGAAATTCAGGGGTGAAAAAAGGAGTATTTCAACAAAATTTTATTTAAATTTTGTCTTGATTTACCTATAGAGAACGATTATATTTGTCGCCGCTTTTTGAGGGAGGTGGGATAAGGATAAGAAGTAAGAAAAAAGAAAAAAGATAGTTGCATTAGCGGGAATAGATGCGTAATATTAATGACGCATTGTTGGTCTAAGACATTGTAAGTACTCTTACATCTTTAGTGGATAAAGGGGTAAGAGGGGATAGAA
>JALWDQ010000734.1:0-9061 GCA_027039625.1 Calditrichia bacterium
GTGAAATTGGCCAAAACGCCGGGTATTTCCCCCACTTCCTGCCGAATCACATTCTCCAGTTCCGGCTGGGTGCGGGCGGTACGCCATTCCTCCCGCGGCTTCAACAGGATGTACATCTCCGCACTGTTAATGGGATCGGTATGGGCTCCCACCTCACCGCGGCCAATTCGGGTTACCACTCCGTTCACCTCGGGAATCTTCATCACCCGCCTTTCAACAATCTGGGTAATCCGGGTGCTTTCGTTCAGGGAAATGGAGGGCGCCATGGTCAGTCGCAAAATGATGGTGCCCTCCTGTAGGGTGGGGGTAAATTCCGAACCCAATTGGGGGAACACCACCAGTCCGATGAGGATTAGCACCAGAGCCAGCGCCACCGCCACCATCCGCCGTTTGACAAAAAAAGCAATCACCGGCCGGTAAAGTCGTTGCAGACGGTTCAATTCTTCCCCGTGCTTTTCCCGGTTGTTTTGCTTTTTCTTCCGGGGACGCCGCATGAATATGTCCGAGAGCACCGGTGCCAGAAACAGGGCAAACAGCAGCGAACCCAGCATTGCCAGCGCTACTGTGTAAGCCAGCGGTCGGAAGGTTTTACCCTCCACTCCTTGCAGGGTGAATAGCGGCAGGAACACTACAATAATAATGGAGATGGCAAATAGAATCGGTCGGGCAACTTCCAGGCAAGCCCGCGCCACCACGTGAATGCGTGGTTCGTCCGGTCCCGCCTGGCGCAGCATGCGATCCACGTTTTCTACCATCACAATGGTACCATCCACCATCATTCCAATGGCAATGGCCAGACCGCCAAACGACATCAGGTTAATGGAAATACCAAAATATTTCATTCCCACAATGGCAAACAAAATGGAAAAGGGGATGGAGATAGCCACTACCACGCTGGGACGGGCAGAACCCATGAATAGAATCAACACCAGCACCACCAGCAGGATGCCCTGCAGCAAGGCGCTGGTTACCGTTTTTACCGCTGCTTCCACCAGAGTTTTTTGCTGGTAATAAGGTACAATGCAGATGCCTTCCGGCAACATGCGGTTAATCTCTTTCAGCTTCTCTTCCACCCGGGCAATGACGGTGGAGGAGTTACTTCCGTACAACTTAACCACCATCCCGGCCACCACTTCTTCGATGCCGTTGCGGGTCTGCACACCACGGCGTACCGCCCCGCCAATTTTCACCTCGGCCAACTGCTTGAGGTAAATGGGGGTGCCATCCACCGCCTTAATCACAATGTTCTCGATGTCTTCAATGTTCGAGGCCAGACCTACCGAACGTACAATGAATTCTTCGGAATTTTTTTCGATGAACTGGGCACCCACGTTCAGGTTGTTTGCCCGGATTTTTTCAATGACGTCGTTTACGCTCACATCGTACCGCAACAGCGAGATGGGATCCAGCACCACATGATACTGCTTCTCCCAGCCGCCGATGCCCAGTACCTCGGTTACTCCCGGCACGGTTTGCAACTGGTATTTAATCAGCCAGTCCTGGATGGTACGCAGCTCCGTCAGGGAGTACTGGCCGGTGGTGTCCTCCAGATAGTAGAAGAGCACCAGTCCCATGCCGGTGGAGATGGGCCCCATCTGGGGATCCCCAAATCCTTCCGGAATTTGTTCCCGGGCCTCCTGCAGTCGCTCATTCACCAACTGGCGGGCAAAGTAAATGTCTGTTCCATCTTTGAAATAAATATTCACCACCGAGAGCCCGAAATTGGACACCGAACGGATGCGCTCCAGATTGGGCAATCCGTTCATGGCCACTTCCACCGGGAAGGTGACGTATTTTTCAATCTCCTCCGGCGCCAACCCCTCCGTCACGGTAAACACCTGCACCAGTGAGGGTGACACATCCGGGAAGGCGTCGATGGGCAACTGTTTGTAACTGTAGAAACCACCCGCCAGTACCAGAACACCCAGTACCAGCATAAGGAGGCGATTTTTCAGCACAAATTGAATGATGTTTTTCATTTATAAAGACTCCTGTTTTTTCGTGATCCTTAGCTTTGAAATTGTAATTGATTATTCAGAACTTCTGAATACACCCGGTATTCCAGATTGACATTCCCGAAAATTAAGATTATATTGAAAAAGCCTGGAATTATTGGGAAATATTTTATGAAAGTGGAAGATTACTTTGATTTTCTTTCTGAGAATGATATTCGTGTTAAGGGAACCCGGATAGGGATTGAAACGATTCTTTACGAATACATTTATCGGGAACGAAGTGCCAAACAAATCAGGGAAATTTATCCTTCCCTGCACCTGGAGCAAATATACGCTACCATTCTCTACTATTTGCAAAATCGCAGGCAGGTCACTCATTATCTGGAAAATTGGCTTAAAGAAATTCGCCAGGCTCGTGAGATCCAGGAGAAACAGCCACCATCTATCGTTCGTAAATTGCGCCGAATCAAAGAAAATCAACATCGCCAAGTAACCTCCGAATGAAAATTTTCACTCCTCTCAATGCTCATCTCCCTCGCCAAAGGATTCCTTCAGCAGTTCCGCTTTCAGGGTGAAACCGCCTTTGCTGACGTACGTTTCGCCCGGATTTAGTCCGGAGAGGATTTCCACCGCGCGGGTGTTGGCCCGACCGATGTGCACCGAACGGGGCTGGAAGCCTTCCTCCGTTTTCACAAATACCACGGTGTTTTCCCCCAGACGCTGCAGCGCTGTTTTGGGTACCACAACGCGGGCGGTAAAATTACCAACGATTACCCGAGCCGTGACAAACATACCGGGACGCCATTGGCGTTTGGGATTGGGTAAAACGACCCGGGCAATGGCGGTGCGCGTGCGCTCATCCACCACCGGACTGATGTAGGAAATGCGTCCCGTTGCTTCCACCGGTGCGGGACTGGCCGAAATGATGGCTTTCTGCCCAATACGCACCCGGGTCAGGTCTTTCTGGTACACATTCAGATCAGCCCATACGTGGCTGAGATCGGCTACCACAAATGCGTGGGTGGCATCGCTCACCAGCTCCCCGCGGGTGAGGTGCATCTCAATGACTGTTCCGTCTATTAAAGAAACCACATTGTAAGGCGCCAGACTCTCATTGCTCTCGATGACCGCCAGCACCTCGCCTTTTTTCACATCGTCTCCGATGCGTTTGCGCACCTCTTTCACAATCCCGGGAAAGCGCGGTATGATGTGCGCCAACCGATCGGGGTCAATAACAATTTCGCCAGTGAGGTCGATATGGGTTTCCAGTTTTCCTGCTCCGGCGGTGGCCAATTCAATCCCGAACTCCTTCAGCTCTTTGGGAGTCAAATGAACCACCTCCTCGTGGGTTTCCTTCTCAACTGCTACTTCGACCTTCCGGGTTACCTGATTTTCGTTTGTGCCGCACTGACTCCAAAGCAGGGTAAAAACCACTGCCTGAGCCAACACCACCAACACATATTTAAATCGAACGTTCATCTGTCTATCTCCCTTTCACTTTCAAGTTCTATTTTTTTTGCAAGCTGAAGCTTGCGGTTACCGTATGGGTGTCGGTTCTGTTCTAATGCGAAAGCTGAAGCTTTCGGCTACCGTTTGTGTGCCTGTTTTTTGCTTATGCGCAAGCTGAAGCTTGCGGCTACTTTACTTCTGCCAGCCTCTGCCCTATCATCTTCTCCAGTTCCGCGATATTCTGATGGTAGGTGCGCAGGGCACTCAGGTACTGTCCTCGCACACGGAAGAGAGTGCGCTGGGCATCCAGTACATCCAGAAAGTCGAATTTTCCCATGGTGTAACCCTGCTGAATGACTCGAAACGCTTCTTCCGCCTCGGGCAGTGCAATGGCTTTCAGGTCCTGGACTTCCTGGAGAGAGGCGGACAGGGCGTTGTAAATTTCCGTTACTCGGCGCTGCACCTGCACGACCGTTGCTTTTTGCTGGTATTCCGCCTGTTTCAAGCGGAATTGCGCTTCCTGAATATTGCCCTGATTGCGATCAAAAAATGGGAGAGGAATGGAGAAACCCGCCACCAGGGCACTACTATTGATTTCGTTCAGGTGCCGCACCCCTGCACTTACGATGGGATCGGGAATCCGATTCGCCCGGGCCAGCTCCAGTGCTGCTCTGCGTTGTTCCATCGCCACTGCCCAGCGGGCGATACGGGGATTGTCCCTTAATGCTCGCAACAATTTTTCCAGCGGCGGAAGGGGAACGATACTGTCCAGTTTCCCCGCTACCCGTTCGAATTGGGGCTGCATGCTTCCCCAGGTGGATGCCAGTTGCTGCCGGGCTGTTTCCAGCTCCGCCCGCGAGCGGTTTAGCTCGATGCGGGTATTGGCCAGCTCCACCCGGGCACGAGCCATGCGTGCGGGAGAAATTTTACCCGCCTTTACCCGTTGTTCAACGGATTGCAGAAATTTTTCCGCAATTTTAATCAATTCTTCATTGAGCTGAACACGCTCCTGAGCTGCGACCACCGCCGTGTAAGCCTGAACCACCTCGGCAAACAGTTCCAGCCGTCGCATCTCATAATCCCAGCTGGCCAGATCGCCTTCTAACACCGCCGCGCGCGTCCGTTTGGCACGTTTACCCGCCAGTTGAATTTGCTGGGACAATTGCAGGGTGGTTTCCGTGGCATCAAATCCGCTTACCGGGCCGTTCCCGGCAAAATTTTCCAGTTCCAGCGCGACCTCCGGATTTGGTAACAGGGAAGCTTGCAAAGCCTGCGCTTCTTTCAAACGAATCTCGTAGGAAAAGGCTGCCAGGGCGGGATTGCGCAGTAGAGCCAGAGACAGTGCCTGCCCCAGCGTCAACGTCCCTGTCGGTTCCGCCAATTCTGGCTGAGCACGGGATTCTTTTTCCTGCTGAATCGCACGCCCCGCATCCGGAAACTCCTGACCCAGAGGGCGCGGCTCGGCCCATTGCACCTGCGTGCGGTAGGATGCACATCCCACACTCAAAATCATGAACATCAGCAATAACACATAAAACACCTTTTTACGCATGAAATACCTCCATTTTTCTTCAAACACTATATTTTTCCTGTATCCGGGCGCTTCTCCGAATCGGGTGCGCCGGTCAGGCTAAGTGGCAATCTCTGTTAAAAGAAAATTCTCGGAAAGGGAAGTTTTCTCAAATGCGCAACACGGTGCTGGAAAGCATCGTTATTCTGGAAGGTGTTTGAGAGAAGAATGTATTTCCAGGAAATGCCAATAAAATCTTTTCGGGAAAAGAGAGATATTCTCCGGAGGTAAGGGGAAGAGCAGGTAAAAGAAGTCCCTGTTTTCCTGGGGAGAAATGGGCGCTCCATTCATTTAGAGAGATATCGCGGCAGGTGGTAGTTTGTACACCGGAACGTTGATGTTCCTGGACATAAATCGAGGAAATGGGCAGGGATTCCATCCCGGAAGCACCATGCATGTTGCCTGCCGGTTCCACAGCCACATGACCCTCCTGCCCCACGCACAGCACCAGATCCGGGGCTGCAAACTGCACCACCATGGCGTAAACCGTAAACACCGTTACCAACCACATGATAAATGCCGTACGGGTTCTTTTCATTCGGGTCATTCTGGACTTACCTTCCCATTTCATTCACATGTTCCTGAGCCACAGTTAACAATTGCTCCACGTGTTCGTCGTCCAGGGAATAATAAACCATTTTCCCCTGCCGACGATATTTTACCAGTTTCAATCCGCGTAACACCCGTAACTGGTGCGAAATGGCGGAGGCGGACACCTCGGTGAGAGCGGTGAGGTCGCACACGCAGAGTTCCTCCCGGGCCAGTGCCAGAATCAGGCGCAATCGGGTGGGATCGCCCAGGGCGCGGAACATTTCGGCCATACTCTGCACTTGCTCGGTATCCGGCAGTTCCTGACTCACCCGGGAAACCTTCTCGAAATCCACTGCTTCCACCGAGCATACATCAATTTTATCTTTTGCCATTTCGCTTCGCCTCAACATCTGAACAAACATTCAGATGTAATATACACTCTAAATTCCTAAAAACAAAATGTTTTTGATTTTGTTCAGCGTATTACTATGGGGTTTTCTTTTAGAGAAGCTCCCAGATGCAACGATGCACCTATTCCCAATAATAAATCATTCTATCCCAAATGGATGAAGAAAAATAATTTTAGTACCTTTAAATCTCCATTTCTCCCGGGACTACCCATTTCAAGGAAGGGAATTTGAATTGAACCTTTCAGGAACGAGATTCATCCGGGTTAAACAGGGTGTCTAACTCCTGCCAGGGAATGACCGTTACATCCAGTGCGGAAAAGCGTTCCTCTCCTCCATACACCATTATCGCCTCAACTTGATATCCATTCTCTCGCCAGGGCGTCAGTATTTTTTGAAACTGGCTGATTACCCGGGGATGAATTGTCTTTCCGGATTTCACCTCAATGGCGATGACTTGTCTTCCGGATTCAATCAGAAAATCAATTTCCTGTCCCCCATGGGTTCTCCAGAAATAGAGGCTAAATGGCAATCTCCGATTGAAAACATACTTCGCTAACTCCGCAAAAACCCAATTCTCAAAAATTTCTCCCCGGAGCGGATGCGTTTCCAGGTGAGAAGGATGAGTAATACCCAACAGGCTGCACACAATCCCGGTATCGTAAAAGTAAACTTTGGGGGTTTTTATAATCCGTTTGCGAAAATTTTGGTGATAGGGTTCCACAAGACGAACAGTATAACTGCTTTGCAAAATGTGCAGCCACTTTATTATTGTTTTATGATCCACCCCGATTTCGCCTGCCAGACGATTACTATTGAATAATTGACCAATTTGTCCTGCTATCAGCCGCAGAAACCGAACAAAATTTTCCAGATTCTGAATTTGAGAAATTTGCCGTACATCTCGCTGGATGTAGGTGGCGATGTAATCCCGGTACCACTTGTCAGGCCGTAATTGTCGGTCGAATATTGGGGGATAGGCGCCGGTGAGTAACACCTGATTTAAAGAATGATGAAGGAAATTGCCTCGTTTTAACTCTGTAATGCTGAAAGGTAGAAGTTCCAGTATCGCCGAACGCCCCGCCAAACTCTGGGTTATTTTTGAAGTGAGTCCGAAATGCTGAGAGCCGATTAAAACAAATCGACCCGGTATGGGATGTTCATCAATCCGCACCTGAAGAAATGATAATAGCTCCGGAAGATGTTGGACTTCATCAAATATGGCTCCATTTTCATAATTCGCCAGAAAGCCTTTTGGATCCGTTTGGAAGTATTCCCGCTGGAGGGGATCCTCAAAATTCACATAGGATAAATCGGTGAAAAAATAACGGGCCAGGGTAGTTTTTCCCGATTGCCGGGGTCCGGTAATGGTAATGGCTGGATATTCCCGTCTGCAAATTGCCAATTCGTTTTCAATATCCCGAGTAATCATAGAGCAAATATAATTTATGATATCTGGGATTGTAACTCCCAAATATCAGATAATTTGGTGATACCGGGTTTTCTGGTTTGGGTTTTGTATCAGAATACCTGATTCGATATGAATAGTCATGAGATATTTTATTGCCTTTTAACCGCAACGTTCGCCAGGAATGCGCTAAGTTCGCAAAGAAAAGCGTTATTTAATCCCAAAAAGGAATTTTCACAAAATACCAAAGAAAAATGTTGCAAACTTTGAATTTTCTTTTACGCAGCATCTCTGCAGGGTAATATTAAGAAATTTGTAACGATTCTGAGAATCCGTGCTCCAGTTATCTTTTTTCGTAGCGCTCGCAGCGGCCGCTGCGGTTTATCGAATTTCACAATCCAAATATTTTCACATAACCGAATGTCCATACGAATATACGTAAGAACCTTTTTGGAGCATCCCAATCCTAAATAGCTCCCTTTCCGCAGGAACAATTGAAAAAAGAGATTAATTTAACAGACAATATTAAGGGGGCAGCAAATTCAATCTGTTTTGCACAAGACACAAATGTTTTAGTGTAAGAATTATTGTCCAAAATTGCCAACCTTTATTTATGGGGAGCAAAAAAGAAATTCTTAAAATTGAAATTCTTCATTCAGTAAAAATTCAACAAGATTCATTTGTTTGATTCCCTCCCGATCGGGGAGAAAGTGTTTATCCAGGGAGAGAACATATTTGGGATAGTTGTCCTTAATTCTGTGCAGGGGTTCAAATTCCCGTTGAATGGTTTCCTCGCTGGCCAGCAAATAAGCAACCTGCAAATAGGCTTTCTCCTGTTCCTTCTCAACAATAAAATCTATTTCGGAATGGTTAAACTGTCCCACAAAAATCCGATAACCCCGTTTCTTTAATTCAATAAACACAATATTCTCCAGAAGCTGACTGATATCCCTCGCTCGGTAACCCAGAAGCGCATGGCGCAGTCCGATATCCGCTACAAAATATTTTTCGCGCACCTCCAGCAGGCGTTTTCCTTTAATATCGTAACGCGGCACCCGGTAAATCATATGGGCATCCGTGAGGTAATTGATATAATTATACACCGTTTCGATATTGGTGCGACGATGTTCCTGCTTGAGAAAATCCACCACCCGTTTAGCGGAAAAAATCTGAGCAATATTATCAAAGATGAATTGAATGATTTTTTCCAGAAAAGCAGGATGACGAATGTTGTTGCGCTTGATAATATCCCGCAGGATAATGGTGTCGAACACGGCATTTAAATACTCGTAAATGATGTGTTCTTCCCATTGTAAATGATGAATACCCGGCAAACCACCAAATTGAAGGAATTCATTGAACGTCTCTTCATCATGCCTCTCTTTCTGGCGAAAAAGCAGGAACTCCGAATAGGTGAGGGGAAACACGGGAATGGGAATATAGCGCCCCCCCAGAAGTGTGGCCAGCTCTCCGGAAAAAATCCGGGCATTGGAACCGGTGAGGTAAATATCAGCAATATTTTCTGAGTGCAGCGAAATCACAGCTTTTTCCCAGTGGTCGATTTCCTGCACCTCATCCACAAACAGGTAAAGCTTTTGTTTGATTTTCCGGTAAGCACGGCTTACTTCCCGGTACAGATCATTAAACGTGGCAATATGCTGGAATTGCAGGGATTCTTTATTAATGTAGAGAATTCGTTGGGGAGCGATGCCGGATCTCCGCAGTTCTTCGATAAATAATT
>JALWDQ010000735.1:0-2882 GCA_027039625.1 Calditrichia bacterium
ACCCTGGCATACACGCAAACATATTACCGTCCACTGGTGCAAATCATTGAGGTAACCGGTTACCTGGCGCTCTCTTTTGGAATCATGGTGGTTACGGTGCTTTTTTACCTGCTGCTGCGGGATTTCCCCCACTGGAAGTGGCGTTCTTCCCTGGCCATTTTTGCGCTGATTCTGGGACTGCTGATTTACGGAGAGTGGCGTATTCACGCGCTGGAGCAGCAGGAGTATCCCCTTATCCGGGCGGCTCTGGTGCAGCCCAATGTGGATCCCTTCCAGAAATGGGATCCTGCCTTTCAGAAGGAAGCATTCGACATGCTGATGCATGCCAGTCGGGAGCTGGCACCGCAGCACCCGGATCTCATCGTCTGGCCGGAGACTGCCACTCCCTTCTATCTGCGGGCGCGGGGCGATGCCCTCATGCGCATCTTCCGCTTCCTGGATTCCACCCAGGTGTATCTGCTTACCGGCACCCCGGATTACCGTTTTGTGGAGCAATCGGGGGAATACCAGACCTACAACGCCGCTTTTTTCTTCCGGCCCGGCTCTCCCGATTTTGAATGGTACTACAAAATGGCGCTGGTACCGGCAGCCGAGAGCATGCCCTTCAAAAAAGTGTTTCCTTTTTTGCGGAAAATTGATGTGGGCGGAGGCGATTTTTTCTCCGGAACGGAATTTAAAGTATTCCGCTTTACCATTCCCCGCCGGTTGGGGCGCTGGCAACAACAGCAATATCGAGAGGTACTACGAGATACTTTGCACACCACCGGGGTTGGGTTGTCTGCCATTATTTGCTACGAATCGGTATTTCCGGATATTGTGCGCGGTTTTGTGCAGCGGGGCGCCAATTTGCTAAGCATTATTACCAACGATGGCTGGTTCGGGCAAACCACCGGCCCTTTCCAGCATGCCCGGTATGCCGTATTTCGCGCCATCGAGAATCGGGTAAGCATTGTACGCTGTGCCAACACCGGCATTTCCGGATTTATCGACCCCACCGGGCGGTACCTGCAGCAGGCAGCTCTCAACACCCGGAAAAATCTGGTGGCCGAGTTGCCGCTGGTTCACCGGAAAACCTTTTTTACCCGGCATGGAGATTGGTTCGGAAAAATAAACCTTTACGTGGCTTTTCTACTTATTTTTATTAAATTAGCTACTTGTCTGGCAGGAAAATGGTGCGGAAAAGAGCATGAACGGGTGGCGTAACATCGGGGTGGTTCTGGGACTCATGGGCATCATGACCCTATGTGGCGCCCAGCCTCCGGTGGTAACTAATGTGCAACTTTTGCAGCAGAATCTGGTACAACCGCTAATACAGGTGCTGGATTCATTGGGCGCTACGGCGCCGGGAGTGGCTGTTCACGTGGAAGGTAGCGAGGAGCTTAACCGCTGGTTCGAACAAAAATTAAAAGAAAACGTTTTATCTAAACACTGGAACCTGGTAAAAACCGATTCGTCTGGTAAGAATGACGATTTCCTCGTTTTGCAGGTGGAAAAGGTGGCAGCAACGATTTTATATCGCAGTAAGGATAAAAACTGGTTATTGCGAACCACCCGCTATCAGCGCGAGGTGGAGGGTCTGGTGAGGTATCAGTTCACCCGAAAGCAGCGAATTCTCCAGGCGGACGAAATCCATTTTCGGGTTCAGGATGAAATTTCCCGAAAGGATTTGAAACGGGTGGAGAATGATTTATTCCCCTTTGCCCGGGGAGAGCATCTTCCGTCTCCCTGGATCGATTGGGTGCTGGAACCGGTGATTGTCACCGCAGCTACCCTGACAGTGGTGTACCTGTTTTACACGTTAAGGAGTCGTGCCCGATGACACGGAAAATGTTTACTCTACTACTGGCGGTGTTGCTTTTCGCTCTGGTGTGGAATTCCTGCGGTCCTCGTGTGAACCGCAGCGAACTGGATGCCGATGCTTACTTCGCTTACGCCAAAAGTTTGTTCGATAAGGGAAAATATCTGGATGCCATCACGGAATTTACGGTGGTGACCCTGAAATTCAGTGGCACTCCGGTGGTGGATGATGCCCAGTTCTACCTGGCGGAATCCCATTACATGAACAAGGAATATCTGATTGCCGTGGCGGAATATCAGAAGGTAGTGGACGATTATCCCGAGAGTCCCTATGTAGAAAAAGCGTTTTTCAAAATAGGAATGAGTTATTTCAAACTTTCCCGCCGTCCCGAGCTGGATCAGGAATACACTTACAAAGCATTGCGGCATTTTCAGAATTTTATTGAAGCCTATCCCAGAAGCGAGTTACGCAAGGAAGCAGAGAAGCGCATTGCGGAGTTGCGGGAAAAGCTGGCACGGAAGCAGTTGCTGGGAGGAAACATCTATCGGAAGATGGGAATCTACGATTCTGCCATCATTTACTACGATATTTTGCTGGAGAAATATTACGACACCCCTTCGGCTATTCCGGCGCTGTACTACAAAGCGGAATGCCAGATGGAAATGGGGAAATACGACGAAGCCATCTCTAACTTCAATCTGGTGATTGAGAAATATCCGGACAGCAAATACGCCCGGAAGGCGCGGCGTAAACTGGCGAAAATCCAGGAGAGGCTGGATCGGCAGCAGGACATGAACAATCAGAAAACGGCACAGAAATGAAAAAGATTGGCCTTTTTGGTGGAACATTCGACCCCGTTCACAACGGGCATTTAATCATTGCCGAATATTTACGGGACGAACTGGAACTGGAAGAAATCTGGTTTATTCCGGCAAAAATCCATCCGCTTAAGGACAACCGCCACATCACCTCCGAAGAACATCGGGTACAGATGCTGGAGCTGGCGGTGGCAGACAATCCCCTGTTTCGGGTGAGCCGTGTGGAACTAGAGCGGGATTCGGTTTCTTACACCATCGACACCATC
>JALWDQ010000736.1:0-9050 GCA_027039625.1 Calditrichia bacterium
CGGCACCCCTTTCCGAACATTTCTTTATCCCATCACAGCGAATTTACGCTACTACTTTCGCCCGGATGCGCGATTTACCCCCTACGTTACCGGCGGTGTGGGGGCGTTGTTCTGGGATTTACGTGATGTATCTCAGGAGAACAACCTCTTCCCCATTCCCCCATCAGGTGAGAGCTTGAGTGGTTCTCAGATGAATGCCATGGCAGATGTGGGTGTGGGTGCCGAAATTTATCTCTCCGATGCGGTAGGGCTGGATGTGAGTGTACGCTACGGACAGTTGTTCGATCAGGATCTGGATATGTCCGGTTACAATGATGTGAATACCGGAGTGCTTGAAGCCCGCCTGGGTGTGCATTTCTACTTTGGTGGCTGGAAGGATACCGATCTGGACGGGATTGAAGATAAACTGGATCGGTGTGTAAAAGAAGCAGAAGATTTTGATCACTTCCAGGATGAAGATGGGTGTCCGGATCTGGATAACGATGAAGATGGCGTTCCGGATGTTAATGATAAATGCCCGCTTAAAGCGGAAGATAAAGATGGTTATCAGGACGACGATGGTTGCCCGGATCCGGATAATGACAGCGATGGGATTATAGACGTACAGGATCAATGCCCCAACAAAGCGGAAGATAAAGATCAGTTCCAGGATGAGGATGGATGCCCTGATGCCGACAATGACGGGGATGGCATTCCGGATGTGCAGGATAAATGCCCCAACCAGGCCGAAACGGTCAACGGGTATCAGGATGAAGATGGGTGTCCGGATAAAAAACCGGAAGTGATGCTGGAAAAAGAAACCCCGATAGTGCTGAAAGGAGTAACGTTTAAAACCGGCAGTGCCAAGTTAACCGAAGAAGCCAAAGCGACTCTGGAAAAAGTTTACCGAACCCTTCGAGACCATCCAGAAATAAAAATTGAAATCCGTGGTTATACGGATAATGTGGGCAAACGCAGTTATAATATTTGGCTATCGAAGCAGCGCGCCGAAGCGGTAAAGCAGTTCCTGGTGAAACGGGGAATTGATCCCAATCGAATTCGGGCGGTAGGCCTGGGTCCGGATCATCCCATTGCTTCCAATAAAACTCCGGAAGGCCGGGCGAAAAATCGCCGCATCGAGTTTGTGAGAATCCAGTAAGCGAAAAATTATCTGAACCAACACCCATCCAATAGAATAGCCCGCAGAATTCTGGTCCTGCGGGCTATCATTTTTTACTCAATGGTTTCTTAGAATAAAATTTGTTTTCTCAAAAAATTAAATATTCCTGAGGGGATTCCCATTTATTTCTTTTGTGGATTCAGGGAAAAATAGTAAACCGCTCCCACAAGAAGGCTTCCAGAGGGTGTATTCAAACAATATTATGTCAAAGATAATCGAATGTTTTTTAATTGTTTATACAACAATTGCAGCAACCTGTTGGCCTGAGTCTCGTTTTAGCAGGACGAAGAATTTCATTAGAGTCCTCCACAAGCAAAACGAAGAATTTTCTTGAAAAGTTCTTTAATTAAGTTTTGAAATTATAGCAAATTAGCCTTTTTTGTGGATTTTACCGAATAGCTCCTTGCGAGAGGAATTTTTTATACAATGAAAGACTTATTTTCATATCGTTTGACTTTTCAAAAAAGTGAAATTATATTGGCGACGCTTTTTACCTGCTAAAATAAATCAGGTAATTTTTTAGTATTTTAAATGTAAACTCAAATTAAATCGAAATTTTAAATAAAATAATGAGGAAGAAATATGGATAAAGTGTCTCAATATTCCAGCCAGGTAAAAGAGCTATTGATTATGTATGCTCCCAAAGTGATTCTGGCTATTGTGGTTTTGATTCTTGGGTGGTGGATCATTCAGGTATTCATCCGCGGTGTGCGTCGTGCCATGGAGCGCAGTAAAATGGAAATTTCCCTGCAACGCTTTTTACTGAGTTTAATTGGGATTTTTCTGAAGGTGCTGTTATTAATCAGTGTTGCTTCCATGGTGGGGATTGCCACTACTTCTTTTGTGGCAGTTATTGGGGCAGCCGGTTTAGCGGTAGGTCTGGCTTTGCAGGGAAGTCTGGCCAATTTTGCCGGTGGGGTGTTAATCCTGATGTTTAAACCGTTTAAAGTCGGGGATTTTATCGAAGCGCAGGGCTACATGGGTACTGTGCACGCAATTCAGGTATTTAACACCATTCTGAAAACACCGGATAATAAAACCATTTATATTCCCAACGGCTCTCTTTCGAACGGGAGTATTACCAATTTTTCCACCGAGCCGGTACGTCGGGTAGATATGACGTTTGGTATTGGATACGAGGATGATATTCGTAAAGCCAAAGCTGTGTTGCAGCGTCTGGTGGAAGAAGATCACCGTATCCTGAAAGATCCCGCTCCTACGATTGCCGTTTCGGAATTGGCGGATAGCTCGGTGAACTTTGTGGTGCGCGTCTGGTGTAATGCGGCCGATTACTGGGGAATTTATTTCGATATGCAGGAAAAAGTAAAATTGACGTTTGATGAGGAAGGAATTTCCATCCCCTATCCTCAAACCGATGTGCATCTTTACACCGAAAAAGCATAATTCAATAATTTCGCCGGCTCTGATTATTTCTAGCCACGGGGGAAACAGAGGAGAATTCCATCGATTTCGCCCGGTGTTAGATGATTGGGGAAAATAATCTCGCTTTGTTCCACCAGATATGGACAATATTTGTCATGCGAAATATTGAGTTTTTTCTGGATGAGTAATTGTTGGAGAGTTTTAATATAAGATGGAGGAATTACAATGATACGTATGTTCAAAGGATTGGTGGTCGGTTTACTGATGGCCTTTTTTACCCTGAGTTTTGCTCAAGATAAAAAGGAAGAAGCTCCGAAGTACGGATGGGAAAATAAGGTGGTTGGGAGTTTCAACCTCACTCAGGCCAGTTTCGATAACTGGGCAGCCGGGGGCGAGAATTCCCTGGCCTGGCAGTTAAATTTCCAGGGACAATTTGTAAATGATCAGGAGAAATTTAACTGGAATAACAATTTCAAAATCAGTTACGGAATGGTTAAATCCGGAAACGATATCAGTAAAAAATCCGTGGACGAGATTCGGGCGGAAAGTGTCTTAAATTTCAAATCCGGTTGGTTTGTACGCCCTTACGGTGCCGTCAATGCCGAAACCCAGATTAACAAAGGATACGATTATTCGGTGACACCCAAGAAGGAAATCTCCGATTTTATGGATCCCGGTTATTTCCGCGAAAGTATCGGTTTTGAATATACCCATAGCAAGTCGTTTAAAACGCGTGTGGGTGCTTCCATGAAGCAAACTGTAACCCGCAATTTCCCGGGATATGCCGATGATCCTGCCACGAAGGAAATCGAAAAAATGCGCTTTGAGTATGGTGCTGAATCGGTTACCGATGTGAACACCCGCCTCACCGGGAATTTGTTCTTGCAATCCAAACTGGAACTCTTTTCGAATTTAAAGGCATTTAACCAGATCGATGTCAATTGGGATAATGTGATTATTGCCAAAGTGGCGAAATATGTGGAAGTTAATTTTAACATTAAACTGCTGTACGATCGGGACATTTCCCGGAAACGACAATTAAAACAGGCTCTTTCCATGGGGCTGACCTATACCTTTTTATAATGAACGCGTTGTGTAAAATTAAACAAAAAGAAAAGCAGGTTACTGGAATTCCGGAGATTACCAGAGCCTTTCAACAAGATTCTTCCTCTTGCTAATGCAAGATTCAGGATAACCGGTTCCAGTCGAGTCGTTGGGTGATAATCGGATTGATGAAAATATCTGATTATTTCATTCGCGCAGCGGGATTAACAAGTTGAAGGTTACATCTTTTATTAAAGCAGGCAGAGCATTTCCGGGTTTTACCTGCTTTTTATTTAGGGAGCTGGGAGAACCATCAGTTATCAGGTGGAGCCCAATTTCCCTCCCCGGGGAATGAAGTTGCTGAATTCTTGGTTTTCTAATTTCCCCTTCCTGTTATGATTCCTTTTCGAAACCATCGTGCAATCCCATTTTCCTGAACTGTCCCTTAGTTCAATGAGGCTGTGTAAAAACGAAAATCATAATTATATTTTATCAATATCATGTATATTGCCACTCATAGTATTTGTTTAAAACTAAAAATATAGTCGTATACCGATCCTGTGGGAGAAAGTTTTGTATTATTTACTAAATTAAGCATTTCTCTATGGACTCTATAATTCCTGTATTAACATATCAATGCATATATTTTTTGTGTATTTGTATTTCAAAATAATATTTTCAGAATGCTGCATCTTTTTGTGTCGTCATAGCCACGAGCTTTAGCTCGTGGCTCACTGAATACCTCTCTCAAAATAAGGCTTTAGCCTAAAATTGGGCTAAAGCCCAATTTTTAGTGTGGATTTATGTTCCCCGAGCTGGAAGCTCGGGGCTATGTTTTGCTTTGAATGATAATGAATAAATATTCTGTTGACACAGCGTTTTCACACAGCCTCTCAATGATTGGGGTTTCTGGGAATAAATTTCCGGGATGTTCTGGGCGAGCCTGCCGGGTGAATCCGGAGAGGAATTTTCCGGATTGCTCAGCGTGCGATTTCCCACTTCATGGGGCAAATGCCCCGCAATGCTGGCTGTTTTGTGCATAAATCTGAAAAAGTCCACTACGGCAGAAACCATATAACTTCATAATTAATTAACGGTTACGTAGCGAAAAATTCTTTTTTTCTTCCTCTCATAAAAAGTTGGCATTTAAGTTGTTAAATAAAACCCTGCGAAACAACAAGCTTATTTTGTTGAAATGGTTGTCTAGTAATTTTTTGGGTCGTTTAATTAAAACAAAAGGAGGTTTTTTTTATGGCGAAACTCTCTGCTATTGAAGGAATTGGCGAGGTGTACGAGGAAAAACTGAACGAAGCAGGTGTAACTTCGGTGGAGATGTTGTTGCTCGTGGGAGCTACTCCAAAAGGTCGCAAAGAGCTGGCGGAAAAAACCGGTATCGATGAATCTCAAATCCTGAAATGGGTCAATAAAGCAGATCTGTTCCGCATTAAGGGTGTTAGCACCCAGTATTCCGACTTACTGGAAGCGGCGGGAGTGGATACGGTACCGGAACTGGCCCAGCGCAATCCCGAAAATCTTTACCAGAAAATGCAGGAAGTGAATCAGGAGAAAAAATTGGTGCGCAAACTTCCCACTCAGAATCAGGTTAAAGCGTGGGTGGAACAGGCTAAAAAAGCTCCCCGGATGATTCAGTACTAATTAAGTAAAGGGCGGAAAAACCGTAATTTCCGTCCTGTTTGTTTTCATGGTCGATAGGTTAATTGAAAGGAGAACTCTTATGTGGAAAGAATTTAAAGAATTTGCCATGCGCGGCAATGTGATGGATATGGCTATCGGTATAGTCATCGGTGCTGCCTTTGGGAAAATTGTTTCATCCTTCGTGAAAGATGTGCTGATGCCGCCCATCGGTATGTTGTTAGGTAACGTGGATTTTAGCCAGTTGATGATTGTGTTGCGTGAAGCCAGTGGGGATACACCGATGGTAGCCATTCGCTACGGCACATTTATTAACACCGTTGTGGATTTCGTAATTATTGCTTTCGCTATTTTCCTGGTAGTTAAAGGAATGAACAATTTAAAACGCAAGGAAGAGGCCAAACCGGCACCCCCACCTGCACCTTCCAAACAGGAACTTCTTCTGGAAGAAATTCGGGATCTTCTAAAAAAATAATAAAATGAAAATTGTGCACTTAAAGTTATGCGGAGAGGCGGTCTCTGACGCCTCTCCTACCGTTTTCCGAGAATTTGGCAATCTCCCGGAAATCAGTTCCAATAAATACAATGGTGAACCGAATAATTCTGGAGGTTATCGCATGAGGAGTGTTTACAAAATTGTAATATTTATCGTGGTCATAGGGTTGAATGCCCAGCATATGTGGGCGCAGGAAAAAGAAAAAACACCTCACTACGGCTGGACGAATAAAGTGGTTGGAAGTTTGAATCTGACTCAAACCGGGTTCGACAATTGGGCGGCTGGTGGCGAGAATTCCATGGCCTGGCAGTTGAATTTTCAAGGGCAATTTGTGAACGACCAGGAAAAATTCAACTGGAATAATAATTTCAAGATAAGCTATGGTATGATAAAATCCGGTTCGGATATTTTTAAAAAATCCGTGGATGAAATCCGGGCCGAAAGCGTCGCCAGATACAAAGCGGAAATATTTTTGAAACCCTACATTGCTTTGAATGGAGAAACGCAGGCTTCGGCAGGGTACGATTATTCCGTTTCTCCCAAAAAAGAAATTTCCAATTTCCTGGATCCGGGATATTTCCGGGAAAGCCTGGGATTGGGATATGTCTTCAGCCCCTGGTTACAAACCCGTTTTGGTGCTTCAATGAAGCAAACCGTAACACGGAATTTCCCGGGATATTCCGATGACCCTGCCACCTCGCAGGTGGAAAAACTGCGCTGGGAATACGGTGCCGAATCGGTTACCGATTTAAACGCCAAGTTGAGCGAAAGTCTGTTCTTGCAATCCAAGCTGGAACTGTTTTCTAATTTGCGGGCTTTCGACGAGATTGATGTCAACTGGGATACGGTGTTTATTGCCAAAGTGGCAAAGTATGTGGAAGTGAATTTTAACATCAAACTGTTGTATGACAAGGATATTTCGGTAAAACGCCAGTTAAAACAGGCGCTTTCCATGGGGCTGACCTATACTTTCCTATAACACCTATCGTATCTACCTCTGGTAGTGTGGGGTTAAGTCCCTTGAAAAAGCAAACGGGGTAAGCAGGGATTGCTCACCCCGTTTGTTCGTTTTACCCCATTTTGATGCCCATCCTTCCACATCAATTTATTTAAGTAGTAGCATACGTCGGGTTTGCACAAAATCCCGGGTGCGGAGCTGGTAGAAATACAGCCCGTTTGCCACCGGTTGTTGATGGGTGTTGGTGCCATCCCACTGCACGGTGTAGTGTCCCGGCATCAGGGGTTTATCCAGCAGGGTGGCAATGCGTTGCCCGGTGATGTTAAATACTTCCACCCGAACCCGTTGGGCTTTTACCTGATTCTGCCTGAGCGGGATGTCGAAAGCAATGGTAGTCGTCGGGTTAAATGGATTAGGATAATTGGGATAGAGACGGTATCGGGTGGGCAGTACCGCCGTCACAAAACGGATTACCCGCAATACAGTGATTTTCCCTTCCAGAGACTGATCGGATAGCCGGTAGAAGTACCGCGTTCCCTGTTGCACCTTTTCATCGGTAAAGGTGTACTCCGCAGGCTGGGTGCTGTTCCCCTGTCCGGGGATGCGGGCAATCAGGTGGTAATTGACGCTATCCGTGCTGCGTTCCAGTAAGAAATAGGCATTCTTGATTTCCGATTCTGTGCGCCAGTACAGCACTACATGTAATCCCTGTTGTTCCGCGGTAAATTCGCTGAGGGAAACCGGTAAGCTCTGGTCAGAGGCTCCGGCAGTCCAGCGAGAGAAGGAGGAGATACCGCTGAGGGTAATGGTATTGGCATCGGGATCCACTGTGCCGCCTTCCTGCGTCCAGTTGCTGCCGCCATCTTCGGAGCGGAAAAGTACCAGTGCCGTCTCTGTTAATCCGTTCAACTCTTCATCCTGGTAATGAAACACCATCGTGGCATTCAGATTGGCATTGTTGGTGGGGAGAATATCAAAATAGCGCTCGATGCCGAAGTTGCCATTGCCGCTCTGGGCGGCGTGCCCGCGCCGAATTTCAGTGCTCCCCAGGTTCTGAGCGGAGGTAATTTCCACACCCAACCCACCGGGATTAACTCCGTCGGGAGCGTTTAACTCCCGGGTGGTGGTCAGATAGCCGCTTTCGCCCATCACCCGGTTACCTTCCGTTTCCCGCAGGGTAGCTGTGGAGGAGAGGGTTACAACGTGGCCATTTAAATCCAGATCGCCTCCGGTAAGCACCAGAGAATCGCCAATGGTGATGTCGTTCATCAGCAAAATTTTCTGGGCAGATTTGGCAACGTACAACCGGTGAAATGTGGTGGAGGTTCCCGTGAGCAGCGTATCCTGAGTATTTCCGGTGAACATGACAAATCCGTTACCTGATTTGAAACCTCCATTCTGTATCCAATTGCCGCTCACTTTAATCCCTATGGTGCCGGTAATCTCCAAGGTATCGGTAGAGCCCAGCGTTAGAGAAACCTGAGCAATCGCGGCGAGCCCCGGCAGCAGCAGAAGCAGAAGAACCCGGAGAAGGCGACCTCCCGGAGGAGATGGAAAGTGTTTCAAAGATTTATTTTGTTTTTTCATGGTACATTCTCCCTTTCAGTTCTGGCTCGCAAAAAAATCTTATTTACGGATGGAAGTGGGGCGATACGCCTGCCGTTCTGAGGACGCCCCGGCTTTTTGAGCCAGTTGCTGAATGGTCTCCTGCAATTGGGAGAGGGTCTGTTTCAATTCAACCATCTGATGTTGGAGCTGGCCAATTTGCTGCTGTTGCTGTTGCACAATCCGTCCAATGGCTCGGGCTTGTGCCCGGCTATGGAAGCCCACCGCGGTGTTAATCTTCTTGACACCGGCTTGGGAGGAACCCTCCCAGGCAATGCCCACAATCCGGTCGATTTGTTCCGGACGAAGTTCGTTGGGTGCAACGGCAACTCCGGTTCCATCGTTCCGGCCAGAAGGCAGGATGTAATCCCCGGCCTGAACCGGGCCCCGTACTTTAACCGGCACCTGACCCAGAAAGGCAACTTTTTCGTAGTTCTCACTTTCCTCCGGTTTGGGCATGTTCCCCAGTACCAGTGGAGCAGTGGAGATGACCAGTAATTGTCGGGCAAAAGAGGTGTTGCGGGTGATTTTTCCGTTGACCACACCCACAATCTCCCCGGGTTCGAAGTGTTCAGCAGGATCTAATTTGGGTAGCCACTCGGCGTAGTCGGCGCCGGAGGTGTTGTAGGTTACCCCACCGCTTCCGTTGCCTTCTATCTGACCAATTAAATCGCCATCTCCGTCGAAAAAGCCCACAAAATTGGCAGCGGTTCCCGGATTGCCGGTGGTACCAATGCGCAGTGCCAGCACAT
>JALWDQ010000737.1:0-2879 GCA_027039625.1 Calditrichia bacterium
ACCGATGGCCTTCGCACCCTGATTCACACCATTCCCGCACCGGACATGCGAGAAAAGACCCTGCGCTATCCCGGACACGCCGAGAAGATGCGCCTGCTGCGGGAAAGCGGTTTCTTTGAGACCGAACCGATTGAGATAGGTGGCATTAAAGTTCGTCCCCGGGAGGTTAACAGTCGGTTGCTTTTTCCCCTATGGGAGATGAAAGAAGGGGATGAGGACATTACCGTGATGCGCATTGTAGTGGAAGGCGAGCAAGCGGGACGGCGAATCCTTTATCGTTATGAATTACTGGATTGGTACGATAGTGATACGGGAATTCATTCCATGGCACGCACTACCGGCTACACGGCTACGACTACCGTACGTCTGCTTGCCCGGGGATTGTACGACCGGAAAGGAGTCTCTCCGCCGGAATTTTTAGGAAAGGATGCCCGGTGTGTGGAATTTTTACTTGCCGGTTTGAAGGAGAAACATGTGGTGTATCGGGAGTTTGTGGAGAATCTTTAAATTGAGATTGGGTGAAGAAAATCAGTTAATGAACAGATGATGAGACGAAACTTGATGAAAGCGCTCCATTTTGATGGGAAAGAGTTGCAGGAGGTGGAGAAGCCGGTACCGCAACCTGCAGATGATGAGGTGCTGATTCGGGTACACTATGCGGGAATTTGCAATACGGATCTGGAAATTCTGAAGGGGTACATGGATTTTCGGGGAACTCCGGGACACGAGTTTGTGGGAACGGTAGTTCACTCGCCCGATGCCCGTTTGACGGGACGCCGGGTGGTGGGGGAGATTAATCTGGCCTGCGGAAGGTGTGAATATTGTCGGCAGGGGCTGGGACGCCATTGTCCCCATCGTACCGTGCTGGGAATTGCCGGAAAAGATGGAGCTTTCGCTGAATATCTCACACTCCCCATCGCCAACGTGCATGTTGTTCCCGATTCGGTTTCTGAATTACAGGCGGTGTTCACCGAACCGCTGGCAGCAGCCTGCGAAATTCTGGAACAACTGCACATTTTACCGGAATATCGGGTACTGGTGCTGGGGGATGGCAAACTGGCTCAACTCATTGCCCGGGTCTTGCATCTGTACACGGATAAACTGTGGGTGGTGGGCAAACATCCTCAAAAACTGGCGCTGCTGGAGGAGCAGGGAATTGCCACCCTAACGCTGGAACAGGTTAGGCAGAAAACGGACCGCTACCATGTGGTGGTGGAAGCCACCGGTTCTTTTTCCGGCTGGGAGCTGGCGCTGCAGAAGGTGCGTCCCCGGGGATTTCTGGTGCTGAAAAGCACCCTTGCCGGGGAGCAGTCTCTCAATCTGGCACCCGTCGTCATCGACGAAATAACTGTGGTGGGATCGCGCTGCGGTCCCTTCCCCATGGCTCTCCATCTGCTGGAACGTCACCGGGTGCAGACCGATGATTTAATTTCGGCTGTCGTTCCTTTTGCCCAATGGCGCCGGGCTTTCGACCTGGCCCGGGAATCGGAATCGTTGAAGGTTGTTCTGGATATGAAGGAAGGGCTTCCGAATGGATCCCTGCGGAATAGGGGATAGGGCACAATGCATCCGAACGGATCCTTCGGGATAAGGAATATCCCGCTCAAAACACGAACATCCGAGTTTCCTCCTGGGATGAACAAAACAAAACCAACCGACTGAATCAAACATACACTTTTTCTGGGTGCGAAGGCACGGAATGGCCATCTGCACATGGCCCATGGCCTTTCAGAGGCTGTGTGAAAATGAAAATCAGAAAAATATTTACTCAATAACATGCATATTTAAATTTACCATATTTATGTAAAACTGCGGCAGTAAAAAGCGTAGAGTTATTTTTATTCCTTACTGAATTTAGTTTTTATTTTACGCACTCTATGACTCAATCATTAAGTCAACAACACAAGAAAATTTTGTATCTGTTCATTTTCACAAATCCTGAAATTCAAGAAATATCTTTAAAAAATATCAATTTGTACTGATTTTTATTATAGCCACGAGCTTGAGCTCGTGGATCTCAGAATCCACCTCAATAAATCCGGCTTTAGCCTAAAATGGGGCTAAAGCCCAATTTGTAGTATGGTCCTTTAGTTCCCCGAGCTTCCCGTGGGGATTCTGCGAAAAAAGCTCGGGGCTATATTTTACTTTGAATGATAATGAATAAATATTCTGTTGACATAGCATTTTTACACAGCCTACTTTCAGCCATGGGAAAGAAGGGACATCGCCTATCGTGAGTCCCGTAGGGACGACTGAAATAAGCTTGAATTGATTTTCTGACGGAATAAACGGGATTCACAGGATTTTTACGAGCTCAAAAACCACAATTGGATACCGAGCTTATGGAAAACCGCAGAAATTACAGAATATAATAAAAAATGTAATGTTAAAACCTCTGAAAGACCTTTATTTCCTCAGCAAAAAATATTTTATCAAAGATCGAATTAATCTGGCACCTGGCTGATAGTGCCCAGGTTGGGAAGCAAACAGCGGTTGTAATCAATGGCATCGATGGTGCCATCCAGATTAAAATCCGCACCGCTGGAATAGTCGTATGCCGTGCCGTTCCGGGGCAACCACACCTGAGTGCGATCGGTGGTACTAATACTACCGTCTCTATTACCATCCCCGGCAATAAGCCCCCACACACCGGATTCCAGCTCCTTTGTCGCCAAGTTGGAGGTATAGTAAGCCTGGTCGCTCCCCGTGCGGAAATCGTAATCTGTTGCCGGATCGCTCACCAAAAACACCGGCTGGGCGCTCATCACCGGAAGGTGGTTATAGGAGTACACCACAATGTAATAATATCCCGATGTGGCGGTATTAAATTCCACGGCACTGGAGCCATCCAGATCGGTCACCAATCCATTGTTCAGCAG
>JALWDQ010000738.1:0-2875 GCA_027039625.1 Calditrichia bacterium
GCGCACAAATTGAACAGGATGTGCTGGCTGCCATGCGCAAGCCGGGTCCCGCTTACTGGATTACCCTGGCTACCACCGCCACTTTCTTCCTGATTGGCCTGTCCCTCTGGCTGTATCAGATGCTGAACGGAATGGGGGTGGCGGGAATTAACAATCCCGTAGGCTGGGGTGTGTATATTACCAATTTTGTTTTCTGGGTGGGTATTGCCCACTCCGGAACCCTTATCTCGGCGGTACTTTTTCTCTTCCGGGCGAAATTTCGCAATGCCTTCAATCGCTCTGCCGAAGCCATGACGGTAATTGCCGTGATGACCGCCGGACTCTTCCCGCTCATTCACCTGGGGCGTACCTGGTATTTCTACTGGCTGTTCCCCTATCCCAATCAGCGCATGATCTGGGTGAATTTCAAATCGCCTCTCATCTGGGATGTGTTTGCCGTGAGCACCTACTTTACCATTAGTGCCATTTTCTTTTACGTGGGTTTAATTCCCGACCTGGCCATTGTGCGGCGACGGGTGGAAGGGCTGCGCAAACGCATTTACAGCTTCTTGAGCCTGGGCTGGACGGGCAGCCTGAAACAGTGGCTCCATTACAACCGACTCTACATGTTTCTGGCAGCGTTTGCCACCCCGCTGGTCATTTCCGTGCACTCGGTGGTTTCCTGGGACTTTGCCATGAGCATCATTCCCGGATGGCACACCACCATTTTCGCTCCTTACTTTGTCGCCGGGGCTATCTTCTCCGGCACGGCGATGGTCATTACCCTGGTGGTGCCGATGCGCAAAATCTTTCGCCTGGAAAAATACATCACCGTCAAACATTTCGACAAACTGGCCCAGGTACTGCTGTTTACTTCCCTGATTGTTACCTATTCCTACATTGTGGAATTTGCTCTCGCATTCTGGGGAAATCATGTGTTCGAAGAATCCCACTTCCTTTACCGTCTGCTTGGCGATTACCGCTTCCTGTACTGGTTGATGCTCTTCTGCAATTCCCTCCTTCCCTTAACGTTGTTTGTTAAAAAACTTCGCCGGAAGATTGGCTATCTATTCGTCCTCTCCCTGTTTGTGAATGTGGGCATGTGGCTGGAGCGGTTTGTGATTATCGTGACCTCGTTGGCCAAAGATTTCTCCCCGTATAGCTGGGGAACCTACACCCCCAGTCTGGTGGAAGTGGGCATTACCCTGGGAAGCTTTGGAATGTTCTTCACCTTCTTTTTGATTTTTGTGAAGGTGCTTCCGGTAATTTCCATTACAGAAATGAAAGAGGAGGCTGCCGAATGAAGCAGGAATTTACCTTTGAAGATAAACATCAATTTCTGGAAAAACTGAAGGAACTGGTTGCCGGGGGAGTGAACGTGCGGAATCTGGCGGTGTACACCCCGTTTCCGGTTCACGAAGCCGAAGAGATTCTCAAGATGCCGGTAAGTGCCATGCGGTTTTTCACGCTTGTTGGTGCCCTCTCCGGTTTGTTTTTCGGGCTTTTCCTCACCATCTGGACTTCGCTGGATTACCCGCTAATTGCCGGCGGTAAACCCATCGTCTCCATGCCTGCGTTCATCATCGTCACTTTCGAAATGACCATTCTGTTTGGTGGAATCATTTCTTTTATTGGATTTCTGATTCTGGGACGCTTTCCGGCGGTGCGCCAGATTATGGAACCGCAGGAATACGGCAATCTGTTTGTGATTCAAATCCATGAGGAGGAAGGCAAATGACAGCGAAAACCATGAATCCTGTTCGTCTTGTGATTTTAATTCTGCTGGTTACCGCGCTGGTACTGGTGGTGGATTTACTGTTTCTGGATGGCACGGATGGCACCTTTTTACTTACCCTTTCTTTCTGGACGGCATTGAGCCAGGGGGCGGTGGCACTGGTAGCGGCAGCGGAAGTCGCCCGCGGTAAATGGATTGCCCCCATCCGCCGGGAACTGCTTTCCTTCTACCCCCTGATTCTGGTGGCAGCCATCATGTTTGCTTTTATGGGATTGAAATTGGAAATGTATCCCTGGGTCGGTGAACATCACCGCTGGCTGAAACCTTCATTTTTCATGTGGAGAAATGTGGTGGTGTTGTTCCTTTCCTATCGAACCGCCCATTATTATGCCCGTGCTACGTTGAAGAACGAATCTTCCCGGGGAAAATGGGCTGTGATTTACCTCTTCCTGTTCATCCTCTCCCAGAACCTGATTGCTTTCGACTGGATTATGTCTCTGGAATTTCCCTGGATTAGTACACTGTTTGGGGGCATCTTTTTTATGGAATCTTTTTACATGGGCATTGCCGTAGCGGCGCTGGTGGCGGTGCGGCTTTTGCAGGAAAAGGAGGGCACCAGGAAAGTGCTGCGGGATGCAGCCACGTTTCTGTTCGGGTTCGCACTGGCCTGGGCCGGTCTGTTCTATGCCCAGTATCTGGTAATCTGGTACGGAAATTTACCGGAGGAAACTTCATTCCTCTTGGAGCGGATGCACCTTGTTCCCTACCGGGAAATGTTCTGGGGCGTGCTGGTGCTCCTGTTTGTCGTGCCCTTTGTAGTTCTGGTGAGCCGAAAAGCCAAGCAATCCGCGGTAGTGGTTTCGCTGATGGCGGCCCTGGTGCTCCTGGGTGTTCTGGTAGAGCGCATTGTGTACATTGCCCCGGTAGTTCCCATTACCTTCTGGGCGGCACTGGTCAGTTTCCTTTTATTGGGATACCTGACCTGGATGTTGTTCCGGCAGCGGGCGGTATTTCTACCGGAAGAAAAAATGTAGCAGCAGAGGTTCCGGCACTACACGCCCATGGCTTCGGCCACCAGCAGGGCGATATCCCGGTTTTCCATCTCTTCGGTGCGATTGGTTTCGTTGATTCCGTCGTTAATCATGGTGGCGCAGAAGGGGC
>JALWDQ010000739.1:0-2874 GCA_027039625.1 Calditrichia bacterium
TTCGTTGCTCCCGTTGCGTTCGTTGCGTTCGCTGCGGTTTATTAAAATTTGTTTTTTGTTAATTGGGATTTGGAATTTGTAATTTTGTTTGTGATTTGGTATTTGTTATTTGAAATTTATTTTATGTGATTTGTGGTTAATCCTAATCTCTCGGGATTCCCACATTTCCAACCGAAATTTCCCCCTCCATTGCATTTTGAATTTGAGAAAAAATTTTGTAAATTTGGCGGTCACGAAACCGGGTTTAAAGGTGGGACTCAAAAATTTGAATTTTGTTTTTAAAATGCTGCTGGTGGTCTGGATGTTGAGTGTTATGTTCTATGAGCAATCTACTTTTTATAATGCCATCCTTATATTCATTCTTCTTTTGCTGGCATACACTCAAAAAATACGATTATTCCGCTATCCTTCGTTATTTTATTCCTTTTTAATATTTCTGACATTTATTTTCTTGTTCCGAGTGATTTCCGGCTTCGGGGAGGTGTACCTGACCATTCCTCCGGGAATCCGGATTACCGACGGTGGTCTGCGGAGTGCCTGGCTTACGGTGGAACAGATTACTCTAATCTTCCTGTTGTTCGGAATTACCCTGAATTCAACTTCTCGAGAAGAAGTGGCTTACTATATTAACCGGCTGGGCGCTATTCCCGGTAAACCGGGACGGGAACTACAACGGCTGGTGCGAATAGCCCTGTTTGTGTTTTACCTGCTTCCCCGGATGTTCCCCCATGCCCGGGAAAAGAGCTACCATCTGGTATCCTCCGAAAGGAAAAAACGCCCCTGGTGGGAAAAATATGGAAACGCTGTTAGCCAGGTGGGAAGTTTTTTGGTGGAAATGCTGCACCAATCCGAGCAATGGTACGCCCAATTCCTCTTGGATATGTCGCAAAAAAATTTCCGGCCTGTCTCCATTCGGACGCCAGCGCATCTACTTTATCTTGCAGGAGTGGTGGGATTGCAGGGAAGTTTACTCTGGTTGAGGGTGAAATGAAAGAACGAAACATAAAATTACTGATAGAGTATGATGGTACCGCCTATCACGGCTGGCAGCGTCAGGAAAATGCCCGCAGCATCCAGGCGGAGCTCGAAAATGCCATCGAAAAGCTAACGGGCGAAACAGTCAATTTAATTGCTGCCGGTCGCACCGATGCTGGTGTGCATGCCCGCGGGCAGGTGGCTAATTTCCGAACCCACTCCCGGTTACCTCTGCACAACATCTATATGGGAATTAACGCCTATTTGCCACGGGATATTGTGGTGAAACAGGCCGAAGAAGTTCCCATGGATTTTCATGCCCGGTTTAGTGCCCGGAAACGGATTTATCAGTATTACCTGCTTACCGAACGCACTGCGATTTATCGCAATTATTGCTGGCAATTCTTTCAACGCTTCGAAACGGATGTGCTAAACGATCTGGCGTCTCAAATAATCGGTGAACACGATTTCGGTGCTTTTTCCCGGGTGGAAGTGCAGAGCGAACATAAGCGTTGCCAGGTGTGGGAATCCCGCTGGTTTCGTAAAGATGATTTCTGGGTGTACCGCATTGTTGCCAACCGTTTTCTCCACGGAATGGTGCGGACGCTGGTGGGAACCATGCTGGATGTGGCGCGAGGACGTTTTACCGCGGAAGAATTTCAGGAGATTTTTGCTGCGCAGGATCGTACCCGGGCAGGCGAAGCTGCTCCAGCCCGGGGATTGTTCCTGGAGGAAGTGGTGTACTAAATCAATTACTGCGGGTGACCAATTTTCAGTGTTCCAGTTCAGGTTGCCAATGGGGAAATGGAATTTTCGTTCTGGCAAAATTCAGTTTGAAAAGTAGGGCGTATTGGTTCCCTTCACACAGGTTGGGGATGAGGGAAGGAGGTGCAGCGTCTCCAATGGGCGCATCATAAAAAAACAGAAATAGAGGTAATCGAAGAAGAAGACGGAGATGCTTTGTTAAAATGAAGAAAATTTGTTGTATTTAATACGCTTGAGATGATAAACGAATAGAGTAAAGAAAACCAAACGCGAGGAAAAGGGGAGACGATTCATGAAATTTTTTATTGATACGGCCAATTTGCAGGAAATTCGCGAAGCAGCAGAATTAGGCATTCTGGATGGGGTGACCACCAATCCCACCTTACTCTCCCGGGAACCGGGAGATCCCTACGAAAATTTGAAGAAAATTTGCCGCATTGTTCCCGGGCCGGTCAGTGGAGAAGTGATTGCCACCGATTATGCCGGTATGGTGCGGGAAGCCCGCGAGCTGGCGAAGATGGCCGAAAACCTGGTCATTAAAATTCCCATGACGGTGGATGGCATTAAAGCGGTGCGGACGTTGAGTGCCGAGGGGATTAAAACCAACGTGACGCTGGTGTTCAGTGCGGCCCAGGCGCTGCTGGCAGCAAAAGCGGGTGCCACCTTCGTTAGCCCCTTTGTGGGGCGGCTGGATGATATCAGCAGCGATGGCATGCATCTGATTGAACAAATCGTCACCATCTATACCAATTATCAATTCGATACTGAAATTCTGGTGGCAAGTGTACGACATCCCATGCACGTGGTGCAGGCGGCATTGATGGGTGCCGATATTGTAACCATGCCCTTCGCGGTCATCAATAAACTGTTTAAACATCCTTTAACGGATGTGGGCATAGACCGCTTTCTGGCGGATTGGAAAAAAATTCAAAAATAGCACCCATTTGATGGGAAAAGACGGAATTTCGATGCAGTTGGAAACAAATTCATAATAAACTAAAAAGGAATGCGTGATGTTGCAAACAAAGAGATGGGCGGTGCTGTTACTGGGCTTGTGGGTGCTTCTGGTTCTGGGTAGTTGCGGCCAGGATTCCCGAAAGGAAGAGAAAACCGGAGATAGCTTGTTCCTGAAAA
>JALWDQ010000740.1:0-2873 GCA_027039625.1 Calditrichia bacterium
AAATGCAAAAAAATTAACCGCAGCGGGCGCAACGTACGCAACGAAAAATATTACAGTACATTTTAACCATATCGTGAGATGTTCCCTGTCAAAAAATACCAAGGATTCGATAAATTCAAGGGAAGGTAAAACACCGAAACAGAATGAATGCCCATACCAAAATTTACCCGTCCCGTAGGGGCCGGGGTGATTCTATCGGAACTAAAATATATTTCTGACAGGATTAACAGGATAAACATGATTTTAAAAAACATTGATTTGCTGTGCACATTTTTAAGAATTTGAAATCTGGTACTTTAAACGGAATAACTGCGGGGTCTTGGTCTTGGATATTTTATCTTAAAATGGAAAACCACTATTCGAGATTGAAAAATATTGCGGCCTAACTGGAAATCTATTTTGAAGGAAAATTAAATTTTGCATTCTAATTGAAATAGGTATTTACACAAAAAATGAGACAGTCTCTGAAACGATTCATGGGCTTCAAGAAACTTCCCGACGATATGTTAAAGCTCACCAATATCGAACCCGGCAACGTAGAGATAACGCTCCGGAACGCCGTGCATTTCCGAGCAATTGGAAAATCGACCTTCAATTCCATCCTGCGGATTACCCTAACGCTCGGTTGGTCTATATCCGACGAACTCCCCAACAAGGAAAAGTTTTTATTTTGGGACAGTATTTTCCGGTCATATCAAATTGGGTAGGACGATTGGTACGATGTAAAGTATTGTTGAATGAGGCTAAAATTCGTTTCTACCAATTGCATCGACGAGCATTAAATGAGCAACCCTTGTTAAAAGAAATTAACTATGAATTGCCTATAAAAAAAATTCGTTAGTGTTCTCCATGTTATGGCACTTAGAATCATTGCGTAGTTTTAAAACCGTTCTGCATGTAGTGGCACCTGATCCTTTAGGTTGAGTGTTAATTTGAATATAATCACTCATAATTAATTTTGGAACTTTTTTGATTTTTATTTTATATTTAGATACAAGGGTCTGTGGCAAAATCTCCCGGCGATATGCTGAGGGAATGCCTGGTTCCCAAAAAGTTTTGTTGGAGGGGATGGGGAGTCCTCCATGCAGACCCCGTGGGGCTACCAGGCGCAGCCCCATTTTCATAAATGAAGTTCATCTCGAATAATTTTACCTTTCTTTTTGAGTCATATTATTTCCTTTGCTCGAATTTGATGTAAGGAGGTAACAAATAAAGTTTCTCCTCTTCTAAAGTTTCTCCGCTTCGGGTAGCTTTTACGCTGCAGAAATAGTATTTATCACTCACCCTGATAAAAAGTAAAGTATTTTCTTTATCCTGAATAATTAATTGGCCTCTTTCAATAATATAGGGTAGTTTTTTATAAATAGATAATTCGATATCTTTATGGTGTATCTTATTTTTTCTCAATATTTTTGAAGATAAATAATGGATTTTCATCATTAATAAATTTTTTTTAATTGTCCCTACGGGACAAAATTTTTTTATCTTTTCCTTTTTCCCATCCCATCCAAAAGGATCCCCTTGGGATGGGCTATGTGCACCCCATCGCTCCGCGATGGGAAAACAATCTTTCAAGAATTTCCCCTATTCTGACGAACGATTCACCACCCAGTACATGGTGGGAATGAGCCACAGAGAGAGAAGCATGGATAAACTCATTCCTCCAATCATGGACACCGCCAGTGGCTGTAGCATCTCCGAACCTTCACCCAGCGCCAGTGCCAGCGGTAAAAATCCGAAAATGGTGGAAAGGGTGGTCATCATAATGGGGCGCAAACGCACCTGACTGGCACGCAGCAGTGCCGTGCGTACATCTACTCCTTCCTTCCGGAACTTCTCGGTATAATCAATAAGCAAAATGCCGTTATTCACCACAACGCCTACAATCATGATCATTCCCATAAAGGCGGAAATATCCAGCGGAATGCGGGTTATCCACAACATCAGGAAAACACCGCTTACCGAGAGTACCGTCCCAAAAAGAATCACTCCCGAGGTGCGAAACGATTTGAATTCAAACAAAAGAATTGCGTACACCAGCAAAATTCCAAACACCAGAATCAACAGCAGTTCTCGAAAGGCGCGCTGCTGACTTTCGTACTGCCCGCCAATCTGCAGGGTAACACCGGGCGGTAACGGAATGTGGGGCAGCATCCGTTGAATATCGCGCACAATGCTTCCCAGGTCGCGCCCGGAGATATGGGCTTTCACATTCACCACCTGACTCAAATTCTCGTGATCCACATCGGTGCGCCCGGGAAGTTTGTACACATCGGCAATTTCTTCCAGATACAGCATGCGCCCCAGATGAGGAAAATAAAGCGGCAGCCTGCGAATCGCCTCGAAGTGATTAAATTGCTCTTTGGGATAGCGCACCCGTACCGGAATCATCTTCAACCCCTCCATCATGCGGGTGGCTTCGCTGCCCCAGAGTGCCATGTGCACCGCCTGATTCACTTCCTCCACCGTGAGCCCGTAACGGGTGGCGGCTTCGGGACGCACCCGGATGGTGAGCTCCGGTTCCTTCCGGGAAAAACCAGGATAGACATCCACCACGCCGGGAATGTGTTCCAGCGAATCGGCAATCTGCGCCGCCACCTGTTGAATCACCGGAAGATTTTTCCCGTACACCTTGATTAAAATAGGCGCAATCTCCCCACTCAAATCGTTCAATCGGTCGGGCAGCACCTGAAAGATTTCCGGTTCCAGCCGCGGCTCTTTTTTGTGAATGAATTCCCGCAGTTCATCCATGATTTCGAACGAAGAGCGCTTGTGCCCCTTCTTCAAATTGATGACAAAATCTCCATCGTTGGCATGGGTGCGGGGATGCGCCAGGCTGCGTCCAGTGCGCAGGGAGTACACCTCCACCTCCG
>JALWDQ010000741.1:0-2869 GCA_027039625.1 Calditrichia bacterium
GTATAGTAGGGAGGGAAGCCGGAGCTGTAGCGCGGGTGCAACAGAAATTTCAACCCGTAATAAATCAGATAATTGGCAATCACCAGCAACAGAAGCCGCAATAAATTCTGCTCGATGCTTAATTCATCGAAATGCAGCTTTTTTTTGAGCACCTGATACCAGAAAATCAACAGGGAGAAGATGATGAATTCCCTGAAATATGCGACCACGCGGATTTCAACCTGACTGTAAAAGGAAAACAAATCCACCAGGAAGATGAGAAGTACCAGCAGTGGAATAATCAGATAAAAGATTTTGCTAAATTTTAGAGTCATTCTTGAATGAGTACCTTTACCGGATCGTAAATTTCAGTTCGGGTCGCAATATGTTGCCCATTGGATGTGTAGAGCGAAACAGCATCTTCGTATCGTTGTGCCAGTACAATCGAGCCATCCACCGGATTGATTGCAATATCCGCCAGGCTCCGCAACGAAGATATTTCCAATAGACGCCTCCCCTGAGGCGAAAGTTTCACCGCTCTGTAATTTCCACCCACCATGTATTCTCCCATCCAGTAATTGCTATCTGCTGCTGCCTGTCGTACAATGAAAAAAACACCCGATAATTCCAGAAATTGAGGTGTGGATTGATTTTCTGCAAATCGGTACAGGTAACTGGTTTCCATATCCACATTGGAGGTTAGCACGTACATCTGGTTATTCTGGAAGAACAGATCCATGCCCTCCTGGTCGGTTTCAAAAATAAAATGAAAGAGAGAATCACCCAGAGCATTAAACACCAGCGCACGATGTTTCCCCAGCACCCAGATCGTATGTTGCCACCCAATTTGCACTTTTGACCAATCTGCATCCGGAAGTAGAATGGAATCCGTGGTCAGCGCATTCTCCAGCAGGTAAACCATGGATTTGCGGCTATCCAGGACCACCAGCCTATTTTGCTCTTCATCGTAGCTTAAGTCTTCCGGTCGTCGAAACGGCTTGTCCAGGAACAAATCTTCCTGTCCCACATCCAGTCGCAGCCGAGAAACGGTGCCAAATTGGGCAGTTGCCAGCCAGATGGTACGGCGGTTGAAGTCCCAGGCCCAGCTTTTGGGAGCTAATTGAATGTTGTAGCGTATCGTGGTGTGCAATAAATCGTAAGAGAGCCGGTATAGGGAGTATCCGTATCGGGAAAGAATGTAAGGTGTACCCGGTCCCGGATAGGTTTTTTGCAGAGCAGAGGGTGCACTTTCCACGCCATGGCCCAGCACGGAGACCTGATAGTAATACCAGTGGTAATAGGAGATGCTGGTATCGGTAAATGTTTTCCGGGAAGCGGGGAGTTCCTGCCACAATTCCATGTGAGAGGAATCGTCCACACCCCGATAAAGGCGAAACCCCACGTAGTCTTTTACTTCCTGCACCGACCAGGAGAGGGTAACCTGTTCTTCCTCCACGGTGAGGGATAGCTGAATGGGCACTTTAAAGCGGCTCCCGGGATCGAAGGGGTTTTTACGTTCCCGTTCGGAACATCCTCCCAGAAGGAAGAAGATTCCTATCAAAAATAAAAGGAGTAAACCGAGTGCCCGAACGGGATTTCTAAAAATGTTATGATTGAAGAATTTTCTCAATATCCCGGAACACCTCCTCAATGGATTGGGTTCCATCCACCCGGTAGAGGTTGCCTTTTTGGCTGTAATATTCTACCAGGGGTGCGGTTTGTTTCCGATACACCTCCAGGCGTTTGCGGATGGTTTCTTCTTTGTCGTCGTCGCGTTGAATGATTTCCCCGCCGCACACTTCGCACTTGCCATCCGGAGGTGGCGGGTTGAAAATGAGGTTGTAATCTTTGCCGCATTTGGAACAAATTCGGCGAGCACTCAAACGCCGGATAATTTCTTCGTCCGGTACGAAAATTTCGATCACTTTAAGCTGGATGTTGCCTAATTTTTGTAAAATATCTTCCAGCCCTTCTGCCTGGGGAATGGTACGAGGGAAGCCATCCAGAATAAAACCGTTGGCACAGTCCGGTTCGTTTAACCGTTTTTCCACCATTTGCAAAATCAAATCATCCGGTACCAGTTCACCACGCTCCATAATGTCTTTGGCTTTGCGTCCCAATTCGGTTCCCAGACGAACTTCGTTGCGTAGAATATCGCCGGTGGAAATCTGGGGAATCCCGTATTTGGCCATAATTTTTTTAGCCTGTGTTCCTTTTCCCACACCCGGTGCACCTAATAACATAATGTACATGGAAAATCCTCCGGAAGTTTTGTATTTAGTCCGTGAAACTTTTCTTATGGAATATAATTTCTATCAGAAACAGAAGGAAATAAAAAATGTAAAATGTAAAATGTAAAATGGGAGTTGGTGGATTTCTCTCGGGATTTTTTTCTGAAACCCCGGTTATCAAACCACAGTGATTAAACCACAGAGATCACAGTCGGGTACCGATTCTGTCCCAGGGACTCTTCGAGCGAAAGGACACAGAAGGGAATGTAAAATTAGAAATGATAAATGTAAAATGATGTTTTAATTAAATATTAATTTTTATAATTATTAATTGCGTTCTTCTCGAGAATTGTGGTTGATGCTCCAAGAGCAAAAATTAACATCCTTTGGCTTGGTAAGAGGCCACGGAGTGGCCGAAAGATATTAGCCCATGGCCTTCAGAGGCTGTGTAAAAATGAAAATCAGAAGAATATTTAATCAATATCATGAATATTGCATTTTACCATATTTATGTAAAATGCGGCAGTAAAAAGCGTAGAATTATTTTTATTTCTTACTGAATTTAGTATTTTTCTGCGGACTCTATAACTCATTATTAAGTCAACAACACAAGAATATTTTGTATTTGTTCATTTTCACAAACACTAAAATCCAAGGAA
>JALWDQ010000742.1:0-707 GCA_027039625.1 Calditrichia bacterium
CACTTGTGAATGCTTGTGATGAATTTCTGCAGGAAAGCCGGATGCGGGAAATCTGCACGTCCGGTTTGACGAGGGAAAAGGCGAGTGTAAAGGAATTCCCTTTACATTCCCTTTTCTACTCTACTGGTTAATGATTATTTGGATGCGGATGGACTGGGCAGGTTATGTAGCTTAGCTATCCGGAGCCGTTAAAACTCTCGGTGGGTAATAAATGCTGCTTCGCCGCATAACGCCTCGGGAGAGGCGTGATAGAAAATTGGAAATTCCAAATCCCAAAACACAATTCCCAACTTATAAATAACAAATCCCAAATACCAGTCTAAAACGCATTAACTTCCAAAAAACAAATGATTTAACAGCTTCTTTTTTCACCTAATTATATTTTTACTTTTTATTCGTGCTCATTCGTGCTATTCGTGGTTAAATGTTCATTCGGGTTCATTCGAGTGATTTGTGGGCAAGTGGTGTCTTCTTTTACACATGGCCGAAAAACCATGGGCTAAATGCTGTTGGCCACTCCGTGGCCTCGTACTTTGCTAAGAAATAGTTTTTCTCATTCTGGGATTCCATTTCGATTACCCGAGGTTTCCGGTCAAGAAATATTCTTTCTATTTATTAGTTCAAATTCCCATTTTACACTTTACATTTTACATTTTACATTTTTCATTTTTCATTCCATTCAGTAGCCCCTTTGGTTTTTCAAATAT
>JALWDQ010000742.1:717-8933 GCA_027039625.1 Calditrichia bacterium
CGGGTAACAAGCGCTACTCTCCGACCCAGGTTTTCCGCTTTTTGCAGGAACATCGGCTGCGTGGATTTTTTCTTTCCAAACGGTTTCTCTTCCGTTACCGCCGAGGCTCCAAACGCCTGTTGCCAGTGGGGACCACCCACCACAATCATTCCAAAAATGAGCATGGAATGAAGAATGTTCAATTGCACCAGCTCCTCACCCGCGGAAATACCACCACCGGTTGCGAACGCCGCACCAATTTTGTTCTTTAACGGCTCCCCTTTAAAGGGCCAGCGGTTGATAAACGATTGTACCGGAGGCGCCACGTTGGCATTGTACACCGGGGAACCCACAATAACGGCATCCGCCCAGAGCACATCGGCGTTTTTAGCCTGACCCACCGGGAGCAAACGAACCTCCGTATCTTCTACCTCATTCGCCCCGCGAGCCACCGCCTCGGCCATCGCTCGGGTATGCCCATCTTTGCTGTAATACACCACCAGTACATGGGTTCCGGCCAGAACGCCCGAAACAAACAATCCCAACCAGAATAGAACGATTTTTTGAATCATGTTCACACTCCTTATTCGTTACTTCAGAAAATACACACCTGAATCCTGAGTATCAACTTGATTCGCAGGACAAATTTTCGGAAATTTGCAATTCTTAAGAAGGAAACGGAGCTCAATATGAAAAAACGCCTCCTCTTTGTGCTGCTGCTGGTTTTCCTGTTCTCCTGCACCCGTCAAAATAATCAGATATTCCAGGAGATGCGCCATCTGGAATATTTACGAGATGCCAATCCCGACAAATTTGTACCCTGGTTAAACCACACCAATGAACAGGTTCGCGCCCGTGCGGTAGCTACTTTGGGACGCATTCAGGACAGCACGACCATTGCCTGGGTTGCCAATGCCCTCAACGATCCCAGTCCCGTAGTGCGTCATGAAGCCGCTTTTGCCATCGGCCAGTTCTTTAATACCGCTGCCGAACAACCGGTTCTGGATGCTCTGGATCTGGAAAAAAACCAGACCATTATCGCCCGGCTGGTGGAAGCCATCGGGAAGGTGGGTACGGAAAAATCGTTTAATCGGATGCTGGATTTCATCGAAAGCCTGAATCCCGAGTACGAAAAAGCGGTAATGATTACCTCCGGGCTGCTGGCGTATCGGCATCATTCTCCCCTGCGCAATGCTCCTTACATTGGGATTGTGCTTAACCGCACAGAAAATCCCGATGTACGCTGGCGAGCTGCCTATGCCCTCTACCGCATCGCTTCGCCTCAAACCACCAAAGATCTGGTCAAAGCCCTCCAGGCGGACGACCCGCTTACCCGGGTGTTTGCGCTAAAGGGCCTGCGCATGATTCTTTCCATCATGCTCTCCCGGGAAAAAGCGGGGAAACCTAAAAATGCCATCATCGAACAGGCGCGGCAAATTCTCTGGTCCGATTCCTGTTTTAATCGGATTAAAGCTCTAGTACAGGATTCCACATGGTATGTGCGCATGGAAGTCCAACACTACCTGAACACCATCAGCAGTCTTTCCCTCTGGCCGGTCATTGCGCGGGGAATTGGAGACAATCATCCCTACGTAAGAGAAGCGGCGCTGGAAGCGGCTTCGAACTTCAAGAGCCAGCAGAGTCGGTTGGTGTTGCTGGGGAATGTATCGCAGGGTAAAAATTGGCAGCAACGCGGGAAGGCACTGGTTGCATTAACACGCAATTACCCCAGCGAAGCCCTGACGTTCATTCGCAGCAACATCCATCGCTACCGTTTTCCGGAAAATTATTTTTTCATCAAAGCTCTGGGTACCCTGCCGGGGGAAGATGCCACAGAAATGCTCATGTCCCTGGCCGACTCTGATATCCCGGCACAGGTCACCGCAGCTATCGAAGTGCTGACCCAGCGCGATGGCGTTCCTCTCAATTTTTATCTGAAACATTTACAAAAAGGGGATCGAGCACTGACCACCCTCATTGCCAATTATCTGGGAGCGCTAAAGGAAGTGCAAGCCGTGCCTCATTTGATTGCTGCTTACCGGAAGTTCCGGGCACCTCAGGATGTGGAACCCATGGAAGCCATCATTGCAGCGCTGGGATACATTGGGGACAACCAGGCTGTACCTTTACTGGAGCAGGAATTAAACAATCCCTTCCCTTCAATTCGGAAAAAAGCACACAAAGCATTGAAGATGATTACCGGTCGGGACTATCCTTTAAAACCCGTTCCACCGACTTTACTCACCCGCATCGATTTCCCTCCCGTTCCTGGTGACGAGCGACCCCGGGTGAGATTCCACACCACCAAAGGCGATTTTGTGATCGAGCTTCGCCCGGACAAAGCACCCGTTACCGTCGCCAATTTTGTGCATCTGGTGAAACAGGGATTCTACAACGGAATTTATTTCCATCGGGTTGTTCCGGGGTTTGTGGTTCAGGCGGGTGACCCCCGCGGCGATGGTTGGGGTGGTCCTGGCTACAGCATTCCCTGCGAATACAACGACCTGTTCTTTTACCGGGGGATTGTGGGAATGGCCACCGCGGGAAAAGACACCGGGGGAAGCCAGTTTTTCATCACCCAGCTTCCCCAGCCCCATCTTAATGGCCGCTACACCGCTTTCGGTAAAGTGGTCTCCGGAATGAATGTGGTGGATATTCTGGAACCGTACGATAAGATCTTAAAAGCAGAAATTGTTAGTAATTCATAAAATCTCTGGCTAAATTCGAGCCGGAAAAGTTCCTGTTTTCTGCAAAATTTAAAATGAATATTTCTTTATTAACATCTAAAGGTTGCTAAATTTTCCGTTTCATTAAAAATCCGGGGGTCCTATGAACTCGTTTTCTCGCCATTTAATCTTAGCGATGTTTTTGTTGCTGGGGCTTTTCCTGCTGCTTTCTGCCCAGGAAAAAAGTTCTTACGTTGCCCAGGGAGATGAAGCTTACGCTGCTTTCCAGAACGAAAAAGCTTTACAATTTTATCAGAAAGCGGTACAGGAGGATTCCACAAATTACGAGGCACTCTGGAAGCTGGCTCGCGCTTACGTGGATGTTGGGGAACGATTGAAAGACAAAGACAAGCGCAGCGAATATTACAAAGCATCGGAAAAATACGCGCGTAAAGCCGTACAGGTGAACCCCAACGGTGCAGAGGGACATTTGTTTCTCAGTATTGCTCTGGGGCGTGTGGCGCTGGATGCCGGTCCCAAAGAACGCATCCGCCTTTCCAAAGAGATTAAAGCAGAAGTCGATAAAGCGCTGGAGCTGGATCCCAACAACGACACCGCCTGGCACGTGCTGGCACGCTGGCATCGTAAACTTTCTTCACTAAGCTGGATTGAACGCGGGTTTGCCAACACCTTCCTGGGTGGGGTACCGAAAGAAGCATCCATGGACAAAGCCATCGAATGCTTTAAAAAAGCAATTGAACTAAACCCCAACCACATCAATCATCACCTGGAACTGGGAATTACTTACGAGAAAATTGGTAACAAAGAGGCGGCTCGGGCAGAATACCAGAAAGTGCTGGAACTGCCCAAATCCGATGCAGATGATGATTTACACAAAGAGGAAGCACGCAAACGATTGAAAGATCTGGACTAATTCAGGAGGATTCCTTTCCATGGAGCTGTTTGCTTTTCTGAAAAATCCGATCTATCTGGCGTTGCTAAAAATTGTGCTGGTTATACTCCTTGCTATTGCAATTTATTATTTGCTCAAATTCTTGCTTATTAAACAACTTCGAAAATTTTCCCGAAAAACTCGCACTCAGCTCGATGACTTAATCTTTGAATTTTTCGAGAAATTTCTCTTTCGTATCATTTTTATTACAGCTCTCTATTTTGTAGGGGAGTTTCTTTCGGTATTTTCCGGTGAAAAGTTCTTCTTTTATTTCTCCCAGGTACTTTACGCTGTTGTGGTGATTGTGATTACCACTCTGGTGGTGCGAATCATCAACCTCATCATTACCTACTATTTGAACCGCATTTCCCGGCGCACCGGGACGGAGATTGAAAAGGACTTTGGGTTGTTGCTTCAACGGGTGGTGCAAATTGTAGCCTACACCATTGCTACCATCACTGTGCTTACCCATTTCAATGTAGATGTCAAAGGTCTGGTGGCTACTCTGGGTGTAGGCTCCCTGGCTATTGCTCTGGCGGCCCAGGATACCCTTTCCAATATGATTGCCGGATTTGTGATCATGGTCGATCGCCCATTTCGGGTGGGCGATCGCATCAAAACCCCCAACAACGTGGTGGGCGAAGTGTACGAGATTGGGCTGCGCAGCATGAAACTGCTGGATTTCGAAAAAAACCTCCACATCATTCCCAATGCCGATATCATTAAATCGGAAGTGATTAACTATTCCTATCCCAACCCCAAAGTGCGGGTAAAAGTGGATGTGGGTGTGGCATACGGCAGCGATCTGGAAGAAGTAAAACGCATAATGATTGAGGTGTGTCAGAAGCATCCAAAGGTCCTGGACGATCCGCCACCCAATGCCTATTTCGTGAATTTTGGGGATTCCTCCCTGGACCTAACCTGCATTTCCTTCGTCGAACACTACAAGGATGCCTGGACAACTGCTGATGAAATCCGCATGGCCATTTATAAAGCGTTTGATGAGCACAATATTGAGATTCCTTTCCCTCAGCACGTGGTTTATTTACACAGGAATAGTGAATGAAGATTATCCTTTCCGGTTACAATCTGGACATAGAGACTTTAAAAGAATTACGCCAGTTTGTAGAGCAGGTTTATTCTCAGCTTTCTCCAGAAGCGTTTCAGAAATTGGGAGAAGAAGAGCGCAATGCTACACTGCACCGGCTTTACCAGCAGGCCAGTGAATTGCATTTGCGGGATAATCTGACTCCGGAAACGCTCTCTGCCGCCTATGCCCGCATCAGCCGGAGTCCCAAAGCGGTGGATGAATTGCGCGAGATTGCCCGCCGGGAGGTGGATCGGGCCCGCAAATCTAATCGCAACATTATCTTTGGATTGGGGCACAGTTCCGTTGCCGAACATGCGGTATTCAATTTCGATGTTCTGGGCGTATCCCGATTGGCGGTGGAATTTATTGAGCATTTCCGCCTGGCATCGTTTACGGAAAAATCCCAGCGTTACGTCCTGTTTCAGGATGAATACCATATTCCGGAAGAAATTACCCATCCCGAACTGCGCCGGGAATACCAGCAGGTAGTACAAAAGCTTTTTGCGGCTTACCATCATTTGTATGCTTCCCTGCGCCCTTACGTTTTCGAGAAATTTCCGCAGCTTGCCCGGGAAAAGAAGAATCATTCCCAACTGGAAGGGCTGGCAAAGGAAGATGCTCGCTACATCACCCCTCTGGCAACCCAAACTCAGCTGGGCATGACCCTGAACGCCCGCTCCCTGGAACACATGATTGCACGCGGGTTAGCCCACCCCCTCAAAGAAATTCAGGCATTTGCCAATGCTCTTTACCAGGAAGCGGCACACCATGCCCCCTCCCTCATTAAATATACCGAACCAACCGATTACCTTCGCTACAAAGAAACCGATATTCAGATAGCACTGCAATCGCTTCCTCTTCCCGGGGCCGCTTTTTCAGAGGAAGAAGATGTTCGACTCCTTGAAATAACCCCGGAAGCCGATGTGCAGGTTCTGGCTTCGGTGCTTTTTCACTTCCACCATGTGCCTTTTTCCCGGGCCCTTCACACAGCGCGCCAACTCACCGCCCGGCAAAAGCAGGAACTTTTCCGCAGCATTTTTCGCCACATTAATCCCTGGGACAGCGTTCTGCGGGAATTTGAAAACGTAACGATGACCTTCGAACTAACCATCAGTGCTTCCTGCTTCGGTCAGCTTAAACGACACCGCATGGCAACCATTATTCCTCAGGATTACCATCCCGCACTGGGATTGACAATCCCCGAAGCCATCGAAGCGGTGGGACTCAAGGACTTTTTTCTGGAACACGTTTCCCTGGCAGAATCTCTTTATCGAAAATTAGCCCAAGAAATCCCCGAAGCAAAAAATTACATTCTCACCAATGCCCACCGCCGGCGGGTTCTGTTTCGTTTAAATTTACGAGAACTCTATCACTTCTTGCGTTTACGCGAAGATCACCACGCTCAGTGGGATATCCGACAAATTGCTGAAAAAATGCATGGCCTGGTACAGAAAGAAATCCCGTTTGCCGGTGCTCTACTGGCCGGTAAAGATCGTTTTCCGGAAACTTACCGGAATTTTTTTCGCAATTGAAACTTTCCTAATTTTACCTTCATCTAAAATAATTAATTTTGGGAGGATTTAGCTATGCCAACGTACAAATATCGTTGCTCTTCCTGTGGGTATGAATTTGAACAATTCAGTTCCATTTCTTCTTACAGCAAAGAACTGGAATGCCCCATTTGCGGAAAAACGGCCCATTTAACCATTACCGGTGGAGCCGGACTTATCTTTAAAGGAAGTGGCTTTTACATTACTGATTACAAAAATAAAAACAATGGAAACAGCACTACGAAAACAAAGTCCAGTACAAGTTCCAGTTCTACCTCTAAGAAATCCGGTTCAAAATAATTGCATTTTTTCCATTTTTCGAAGCTGTGGCTGCGGAGGTTCTTTCGCAGCTTTTTTATTTTATTCGCCAAGGTTTGACCTCGGAATATTGACTTCCCCTTTTTTTATAAGAAATTAGTGCTTTAGAAAAACAAACCACAGAAATAGGAATTTTACTATCAGGAAATATTTCCGGTAAGTTTATAATTGATAATATCATTTTTCACATCTCTGAAATACACAAAGATACAGTGGTATACCAAGCGCCTTTTCACCCCCATCTGCGAGATGAAGAAGCAGTCTCCCTCCGACGCTGACAAAACAACTCATTGCATTGCTACATTCCCTGGGCCGATGAACTGTCCTGTCATTTCCCATCCGAAGAATCCTGCGAAAGCAAAATCTAAAATAAGAAGTTCCAAATAACAAAACCCAAAACCCAAATCCCAAATCCCAAATCCCAAATCTCAAATCCCAAATCTCAAACCCCAAATCTCAAATCCCAAATCTCAAATCTCAAATCCCAAATCTCAAATCTCAAATCCCAAATCCCAAATCTCAAGGACCAAACTGTAAAATCCAGATTACAAATCTCTATTAACAAATTCCAAAATAATAAACATTAATTTCCAAATTTTAAATGATTTAACAGATTGTTTCCTAACCGAATTATGTCTTCACTTCTCATTCGTGCCTATTTGTGTTATTCGTGGTTAATGATTCCGCGGGGTGCTGATGAACAGGGTAAACCGTGCAGCCCGGTTCTCCCGAGCCGGTAACATTTCCTGTGGGCAAAGAATGCTGCATCGCAACATTACGCCTCGGGAGAAGCGAAGAATGAAATTACAAATCCCAAACTTCAAATCCTAATTTTCAAATAATCTAACAGGTTCTTTTCAAACCCAACCTAATTATATTGTTTTTTTCATTCGTGTCCATTCGTGTGATTCGTGGGCAAATAAAAACTCTTTTTATTCGTGGGTAATTTATTCGTGGTTGATGATCCCGGGGAGGCGGGGCAATTCCTAAAGTTGCTTTTGCCCTACCCGGCTACAACTACAACCTATCCAGATCTAACTTCATCCCATCGGAAGCAGCCATCACCCGGACGCCCACTCGCTTCTGCAGCTGTTCCGCCAGTTCCCAGGGACGTGCTTTAACCATAGTCATTCCGAAATGGGTCAGTACCGCCAGCCGGGGTCGTATTTCTCCGATAATCGTTTCAGCATCATCCAAATTCAAATGCTGAATTCCTTTTTCAACATCATTTTCGCTCTTCAAACGCACCACATGCAGGATGAGCACATCCACATTCCGATAGGCAGAAATCAATTCCGGGAAAAAAGCAGTATCCACCATGTGCGCAATGGATAGCGCGGGCAGTACAAATCTAATGCCATAAGTTTCCACCGGATGGGCATGGCGAATGGTGGTGGAAAAAGTCAGTTCATCGCCCACCTGATACTGCTGATTTTCCTGTAAGATTTCGATACTCCGGGGAAATTTCCGAACATACTGCAACACTACGGGATCTTCTGCAAGGGCATCGTGCGGGGCAAAGAGCTGACCCCGTTTTTTTGTTCCGCCCATAGTCATCGCCTCCACCATCACATTCACATCGTTGGAGTGATCCAGATGTTTGTGGCTGAGGATTATGGCATCCAGTTTGGTGGGATCCAGGCGGGGACGGCTGGCAGCAC
>JALWDQ010000743.1:0-2848 GCA_027039625.1 Calditrichia bacterium
ATCGGGAAGTGCGCCGGGAAGCGTACCAGAAGTTTTATCAAACCTACAGCCAATGGAGCAACACCCTTTCGGCCAGCCTTTCGGGAGCGATTAAACGAGATATTTTTTACGCACGGGCACGCAAATACCCAAGCGCCCTGGAGGCAGCGCTGGATATCGACAACATCCCTACCCGGGTGTATCAAAACGTTATCGAAACCATCAACCGGAATCTGGAACCGCTTCATCGCTACATCTCTCTGCGTAAAAAATTCCTGAACCTGTCCTCCATCCAGCCTTACGATCTGTACGTTCCTCTGGTAAAAGAGGTAGAGTGGAAAGTCCCATACCCGGAGGCGGTGTCCACCATTCAGAAAGCACTGGCACCCCTGGGGGAAGAATATCTGAAGATAGTTCAGGAGGGATTCAACTCCGGCTGGATTGATGTGTACGAAAACCAGGGGAAACGTTCCGGAGGGTACTCCACCTCAGCTTACGGCACACCGCACCCTTACATTCTGCTCAACTATCAGGAACAACTGGACAGCATGTTCACCCTGGCGCACGAAATGGGACATGCGCTTCATTCCTATTTCACCATTAAAAACCAGCCCTACATCTACAGCGATTACACCATTTTTGTCGCCGAAGTCGCTTCTACCTTAAACGAAGCACTTTTGATGGACTATTTGTTGAAACATACGACGGATCGTGCCAAAAAGCTCTATCTGCTCAATCACTACATCGACCAGATTCGGGGAACGGTGTACATCCAGGCCATGTTTGCCGAGTTCGAAAAACATATTCACGAGATAGTGGAGCAGGGCGGTGCGCTCACGGTGGAAGAACTGAACAACCTTACCCGGGAAATTTATACCCGTTACTATGGCAGCGATTTTAACATGGACTCCCTGTATCAATTCAATTGGGCAAGGATACCGCATTTCTATTACAATTTTTATGTGTATCAGTACGCCACGGGATTTTCGGCAGCCACCTCTCTGGCGCAAAAAATTTTAAACGGAGACGACCAGACCCGGGCAGCGTATCTCCGCTTTCTAACTCGCGGGAGCTCCGATTATTCCATCAATTTATTGAAAGATGCAGGAGTGGATATGACCTCCCCGGAACCCATCGAAGCGGTTACCTCGCTGTTCTCTCAACTAATCGCAGAGTTCGAAAAGCTCTATGAGGAGAAGCCATCATAGAATGAGAGCCGTAGATAACATAAATCATCAAAGGGGCAATCTACGGGTGATCGGTGGGAACATCAGATTCTCGAACAGAAAGCCTGCCTTTGGAGCGTCTTATTTTCCCCATTTCCTCAGGCTGCTGATTTATTAATGCTTATCCTGAGGTTTGGCGGAATCGGGGCTGAGGGTGAAGGCAATGCAGTTTCTCTTCCATTCATGCACCTTTATTGTACACCTCCCGGATAGGATGGAGACCAGTATTTTATGAGAAATCACCCAGATTAGCTCAAATAAGCAAAACTGAAGTCTGGCAAACGGAAATCCTCACTTCGATTCTACTTGACCATACTCTTGTTTGGGGAGATCTGGTAAATATCACCTAAATTTCTCCTTGCAAGAAGATTAAATAAGCGCTAAATTCTCCTTATAAAAAGGAGAAATATAATGAACGCAATTCCACCGGATAATTTTTTAATAAATCTGTTAATGGAACAGGTATTTAATTCCATTCGTGCGCCGTTTCCGGAAATGACTCCCCGGCATCTGCATGGGCGAGTTTTCTTCCCGGGTAAAGCCACCGCCATCATCGGAATACGCCGGAGCGGCAAAACCTATTTTATCCATCAAATTCGCAAGGAAAAATGTCAACAGGAGAATCGTCAAAGGGAACAATTACCGTATATCAATCTGGAGGATGAACGCCTGGCTGGATTACAGGTGCACCACTTAACGGCGCTGGTGGAAGCTTATTACCGGCATTTTCCTCAATTCCGGAACAACGAGACAGTCACATGGTGCTTCGACGAAATCCAGCTGGTTCCTGGCTGGGAGCGTTTTGTACGGCGATTAATGGACAGTGAAAAAGTAGAAATAGTTATCAGCGGGTCTTCTGCGGCGTTGCTTTCCCGGGAGATTGCCACTGCCATGCGGGGTCGAGCCTGGGAGGTGTCCATCTTTCCTTTCAGCTTTCGGGAATTTCTTCTCCATCATGGTTACTCTATTCCGGAACGATTGAATGGAATGAGCTCGGCGGAACGCTCTCAACTGGAAGGTGCTTTGTTAAAATATCTAAACAATGGCGGATTCCCCGAAGCACAGGGTCTGGACACCACTTCCCGTTTCCGGTTGTTAACAGATTATGTGGATGTAGCTATTCTGCGGGATGTAGTGGAACGGCATCAGGTACGCAATGTCAGCAGTCTTCGCTGGTTAGTCCGCCATCTACTGGGCAATCCCGGTGCCATGTTTAGTGTGGAAAAATTCTATTCCGCCTTAAAATCCCAGGGATTAATGGTATCCCGGGACACGCTTCATGACTTACTGGGATATCTGGAAGATTGTTTTCTGGTACGAATTACCTGGTTGGAGAGCACCTCCGAGCGCCAGCGGATGGTGAATCCCCGCAAAATTTATCCCATAGACCCCGGGCTCATTCCCATATTTGATCGGAGCGGTAAGGCTAATCTGGGGCACGCTCTGGAAACCGTGGTTCGCATTGAGTTAGAGCGTCGGGGGCGGATGATAACCTATGTCCGTACCAAAGATGGATATGAGGTGGATTTTCTGGCTCGCTCTGCGGAAGGAAGATTGGAGTTAATTCAGGTATGTGCCGACATTAGCGATCCGATCACACAACAACGCGAGATTCGCGCTCTGGAAAATGCAAAAGCAATATA
>JALWDQ010000744.1:0-8887 GCA_027039625.1 Calditrichia bacterium
ACACCACCACGTTTATGACGGTTACCTTCTACTTCAACATGCGCCAGATTGAAACATCGGATTATTATCGCAAGCTGGAAAAGCTGATGGCCGATATGCTGGCGTGGATTCAGCAAACCAGTCCCATAGTGGGCATCGAAAAGCCGGAAGAACCGGCGGAATTGCCCCGGCGGTTTGCCGTCCATCCCAATTATCCCAATCCCTTTAACCCGACGACGACCATTGCTTACGAATTACCTCGTTCCGGTCGGGTGGAGGTGAGCATTTACAATATTCTGGGGCAGAAGGTGGCTACGCTGGTGAAAGGCAATCAGAAAGCCGGGCGCTACAAACTACAGGTGGATGCTTCCCGCTGGGCTTCGGGGGTGTATTTCTTCCGCGTCCGCTATCGGGAGCAGCAGGTTATTCGGAAGATGCTGTTGATTAAATAATCCGGAACCACGAATGATAGGGGGAACCACGAATAACACGAATAACACGAATAACACGAATAACGGAAATAATGTGGAGCCCGCGAATCACACGAATAAGCACGAATGAAAGTAATTATTTTTTGGAAATTATAATTTGGAACTGGGAGTTTGGAATTTGTACATTGGGATTTGGAATTTATTTTTTAGTAGCACTGTTATTCCGTATCCCGATAAATTCGGCATTTCTCTGTCATTCTGAATCACGTCACAGGCGGGTAAAGAATCTCATTTTAGGGCATTATGTAAGAGATTCTTAGTTCTTTCCAAAGGATCCAGCCAGTTCACAGCATCCTTTGGAATATCCGAAAGATCCTGGGGACGGGCTCTGTCCGGATAGCTCTTTTTGGGAAGAGTGTACGGTAAAAAGGCGGTGCCAAAAATGAAAAATTTTCCTATGGCAGGATGCGAGGCCACGGAGTGGCCATCTGCCCATAGCCCATGGCCTTCAGCCATGGGAATGGGAATTCCCATCAAACCCATTTGAGTCCCGAAGGGACGACTGAAATGAATTTAAATTATAATTTGATTTAGCAACCACGAATAACACGGATGACATAGATAAGGCAAATGAGTTGTAAACTACGAATAACACGAATAACACGAATGATGTAGAAACCACGAATTTCACGAATGACATAGATAATGCAAATGAGATGAAAACCACGAATAGCACGAATGACACGAATATAGTAAATACCATGAAAAATATGGAGCCCGCGGATAACGCAAATGACACGATTGGATGAGAAACAGGAATAATAAAGGGTGGGATTGGGTACCTGGAGAAAGGAAAATATTCCTGGAAAGACACCGTTAAGTATGATGTGGGGTTTTTAAGATAAGAGTGAGGTTTGGCCAGCAAAGCAGTGAAGAAGATATGCAATTAGAGATGGTTCTTATCTTTTAACAGATGATTGTTTTTCCTGATACAGTGTGAAAAAATGAATTGGCTTGTTCTGGAAAAATTTCTGATTTGCGGATCAAGGTGATATTTGTGGTTGTTTTTCCGGATTAAAACGGATGGTTGTCATGAAACGGTGGGTGACATGGGCGGTGCTGGTGGTGTGGAGTCTGCCACTGATGCTGTGGGGAGAGGTGGTGGACTTACCCACCGCTTACCGCGCCGCGCAAAGCTGGTTTTACCATTCCGTGCCCTTTAACCGGCTGGCGCAACAGGGGGTCGTGTTTCAATTCGCCAGGCAGGGGAATTTGCCCCGCGGTGTGTTCGTGCTGAGAAACGATTCCCAATCCCCACCGCTGGGTTTTGTGTTCGCACTGGAACCCCGCGGGTTTATCGTTGTCCCCGCCGACGATCGACTCAATCCCATCCTGGCTTACTCGGAAACATCGGTGTTCGACACTACGCGGGTTCCGGAAAATATTTTGCTGGATTATCTGCTTGTGGACCTAACCCAGAAATTCCGGGCTTTACTGCAAGGGGCTTACCGGATCTCTGCTGCGGATTCGGCTCGCCAGCGCTGGCAGGAATTGTTGCAGAGCTACTCCCCAGAGGAACGCTTCGTTCCCCCACGACAAACGGAATACGATGTGGAAATCGGTCCCCTTATCGAAACGCACTGGAATCAAGGGGTGCAGGGGGGCTACAACGTATTTAACTACTACACACCCAATCACTACTCCTGTGGCTGTGTCGCCCTGGCAATGGCTCAATTGCTAAAATATTATGACTGGCCCCCCGTGGGAACCGGTTCCCACTCTTATTACGAAAATGGACGTTACCACTATGTGAATTTTAGTTCCACCTACTACCAGTGGGGACTGATGCTTTACACCTATTCCTGGGGTTCTCGTTCGGCGAATCGTAAGGCGGCAGGGAAATTAACCTACCATTGTGGAGTGGCGGTGGACATGGAATATGGTTACAACGGTTCCACCGCTTCCACTCAGGATGTCCCCAATGCGCTCTATTCCTATTTTCGCCATTCCGGCGTGTATGTTTACCGAAGCAGTAGCAGTTTCTGGTCTCGTCTAAACGATAATTTGCTGGACCGGCGTCCCACCCAGCTTTCCATTAAAAGCAGCAGCGGGGTAGGGCATTCCATTAATGTGGATGGCATTCGCTACAATTACGGGGGACAAAAATACTACCATTTGAATATGGGCTGGGGCGGAAGCGGAGACGCCTGGTACGACATTAGCGACGGATTTTATTCCGGTGGTGTGTATTGGTCCACCATTAATGGCGTGGTGCTGGATGTGTTGCCCATTCCTGTGGTGAATGGGATGGGTACCAACCACACCGGTACCTACACGGTTAGCTGGCAGGTCTCTCCCCGCCTGAACGCCCAGAAATTTCAAATTGATGAAGGAACCGGAACTCCCAGTAATATAAGTTGGCACACTTTAACCACCTCTTTAACCGACACCTTTTTTGTGGTGCCGGGGAAGAGCAACGGTCGGTACTATTATCGGGTGCGGGCGTACCGGGATGGAAAGTGGTGGCCCTATTCCAAATGGCGATCGGTGATTGTGGATCTGGACCCGCCCACGCTTTCGGTTAGCCGTACGGAATGGACGGCTTCTCCTTACGGTGCGGTAAGCCCACCCATCGAAGTGTTCAACAGCGGCAGCGGCTCCTGCTTCGATTATACGGTAAGCGAAAATGCTGACTGGCTGAGCGTCTCCTCCGCTTCGGGAACTACTCCGGGCAGTTTTACCATCACCGCCACGCCCAATACCAGCGGCAGCCTGCGTTCGGCACAGATTAGCGTGGCCGGACAACTGCGAGAAAACGGTTCACCCCAGATAATTACTGTAACCCAGGATACCATGCCCGCGCACGATTATTTGTTAAGTTTCGATGGGACGAACGACTCCTTCTTTATTCCCGATTCCAACGATCAGTTAGACCTGGGGGCAACCTGGACCATTGAGCTGGTGCTGAATGTGAAATCGCGTACCGGGACGGACAACATCCTCTACCGGCACGATCAGTTTGAAATTTACATCCGAAGCAGCTCTTATGCCGATTACAGTGTGGGATTTGCTTCGCTGGGTGGGAGTAGCCATCTGCGGGAATTGCGTAGCGATGGTCCCGGAGAAGATTGTTCTTTGAATACCTGGTACCATCTGGCGGTATCCTGCGATGGCGATACGGCACGGCTGTTTATTAACGGCAAAGTGGTGGATGCAGTGCACAGCCTGTACTGGGACCTGACCAATGCCGGTTTCGACAATGCGCTGAATATTGCTGCCAAATACGATGGTGGCTACATGCAGTATTGTAATTGTTATCTGGATGAAATTCGCATCTCCGATGTGGCGCGCTACACAGAGGAATTTACCGTTTCGCCCACTACCCTGCATCTCACGGCTGATGATCACACCCGTTTACTGCTGCACCTGGATGAAGGTGAGGGCACGGTTCTGCACGACGCCAGCGGACACTTTGCTCCTTCGCTTAACCGGGGGGAACCGTACAATCCCGCCTGGGTGCTGAAGGACAGTCTCATTCCTTCCACCATGCAGGTGTCGTTGGACGCCTGGGATGCACCCCACACGGCGGACGTGAGTCCACCGGTGCAGGTAACCCATCTGGGGAGCGGTGGGGAGTTTGAGTACACCGTGAGTGCCGATGCCACCTGGATTTCGCTCTCGGCAAACAATGGCACCACTCCCGGGAGCTTTACCATTCAGGTGGCGGACAATCCCCATAATTTCCTCCGGCAGGACACCATCACGGTAAGCGCTCCGCCCGGTGTGGCGCAATCTCCCCACCACATTATCGTGCGTCAGGAAGAGAATCACCGCAACGAATATGTCCTATCTTTCGATGGACAGGACGATTCGTTTTATATCCCGGATACCCACGACAAACTGGATCTGGGAGCTTCCTGGACGGTGGAGTTGTGGCTCAATGTGCGTTCGCGCAGCGGGTATGAAAACATTCTCTACCGACACGACCAGTTCGAAATGCACATCGCTCCCCCAACCGGTTCCCGGGATTACCGCCTGTATTTCCGTGCCCTGGATGGAGGAACTCACATCCGTTACCTGCGAACCACCGGTGATGATGAAGAACTGGATTTTAACACCTGGTACCATATCGCCGTATCCTGTTACAATGGTTATGCCCGCTTGTTTGTAAATGGGCATCAGGTGATGTCCGATTCCGACAACGATTGGAAATTCTACAACGATGGGTTCGACAATGCATTGAACATTGGGGCGGAGTACACCGGTACCTATCAGAAATATTTGGATGGTTACATCGACGAGTTGCGAATCTCGGATGTGGCGCGTTATACCAGCGATTTTAACGTCTCCTGGGACGATCCCACCTTCAGCGCCGATGAGCACACCCGGCTGTTGTTGCATTTGGACGAAGGGGAGGGAACCCAATTACACGATGCTGCAGGGAATTTCCAGCCTTCGTTGAATCGGGGAGAACCGCACAATCCCACCTGGGTGCCTGTTTCGGATTTCCAGAACTGCAGGGTAGCCACGCGTATTTTTCTGGAGGGGGCGTACCGAAGTGCGTCCGGAACCATGAGCACTGCCTTGCTCCAGCAGGATCGGCTTCCTCTAACCCAGCCTTACCAGGGTGCGCCATTTAATTACGATGGGGATGAAGCGGTGAGTGCTGTTCCTGCGGGAGTCGTGGATTGGGTGCTGTTAGAGTTGCGCAGCGAATTACCGGATTTTACCCTGGTAGCGCAGCGAGCCGCCTTTGTGACTGCGCAGGGAAATGTGGTAGATCTGGATGGCAGCAGCGCCGTGAGTTTCGAGAATTTACCCGGAGGGACGTATTATCTGGTAGTGCGCCATCGAAACCATCTGGCGGTGATGGGCGCTACGGCACTGAACTTCCAGCCGGGTGCTACGGTGAATTACGATTTTACCGATGCGATGGGTCGAGCTTATTCCGAAGGTGCTGATCCCATGAAGGAACTGGCTCCCGGGGTGTATGGGCTGATCGCTGGCGATGGGGATGCCAGCGGTGTGGTGGATGTTCTGGATCGGGAGAACGTGTGGCTACCGCAGAACGGTACGGCTTATTCCTACCAGAAATACGGCGATTTTAATCTGGATGGAGGTATTGATGCCCTGGAACTGAATGGATATTGGATTCCCAATCAGGGTCGGGTGGCTCAATTACCCGGTGCCAGAGGGATTACAGCTGTTCGGAGCCCCATGCCTCGTCAGGTGGCAGGTGTGTATTCCTCCAGAGGGCGGAAGGGACAAAAAGCACATACTCCGTTACATCAGTCGCCGAAAAAGCCGGGAACACGCTTTTCTCCTCCACCTGAAGTAAAATCCGGCAAAAAACTCCCATCCCAAAAATTGCAGCGAAAGCAACGGCGTGAATAGTAGATTTCCCGAAACTGCCGGGGGAAGGGGCGTACCAAGAAAGTCAGTTCACTGCATTCCATAAAAAAAGTCCCTGGAATGAATCCCAATTAGAGATAAGCGGGAAACACAAATCGTTGGTAGTGTGAATAATGTCTTCATTTTTATGGTAAGGAATTATCCGGAACACTTTTACAAAAGGTACAATTTCCTCCGAATAAAATTTTGAGTTTATTCCCGGATTGTTTATATTTGATGAAAAGGAAAAATATTGGGGAATAAGATATGATCAAATTAAGTGAATTAGAGATTGCTTTCATGGCGAATGATTATTCCAGTTTTGATGAATTTGTGACCGTGATAGATAAAGAAACAGGCGAATTGCTCACCTTTGAATTATATGAATTAGAAAAAGATCCGGAGAAAATGGAAGAACTCGAAGATCCAGATAGGTATCTGGGAATTCCTTCCAGACATGATCTGAAGCTGGGTATCACTATCGTTTATGATTTTGTATTTGGATATATTTCCGAGGAGTTTGACTACGTGAGAGGGATTTTTTCCCGCTCGGGGGCATATCGACGTTTTAAAGATTTTCTGGCTAGACGGGGTTTGCTTCATAAATGGTATGATTTTGAAGAGAAGAGAATCCGGGAGGCATTGCTTACCTGGTGCAAAAGGAATGGAATAGAGGTGGAAATTGATTATCCTGTTTCCAAAAAGGAACAGAACAAGAAAAGCGAGTAGAGCGCGGAGAGCCAGCTCTTTTCCACCTGTGCAGCTTACTTTTATTCCTTCAACGAGGCAGTGTAATATCTTGGTATAGAAATTGGAAAAGGGAGGGGAGCGTCCGGAACATTGTGCCTGTCGTCCGTTTTGTATGGTGTGTTCTCTCCGGAGAAGTTGAAAAAAGCGTTTCCCTTAATCCAGTGTTGCTTACCTTTGTTAAGAGGAGGTGCAGCATGGAAGAATTTTCTCCCAGAGCCTGGCAGGTGTATTTTTTGCTGGTTCTGGCGCCCATTTTACTTTTTATTGCTACTACCGTGATGATTTTTATTTTATTCGGATTTCCTCCTGGTCAGATTGATCAGGAGGTGCTTGTTCGCAATTTACGCTATCCCATTATGGCAACGGAATGGCTGCTTGTGCTTATGGTGTTTGCTCTGGTTGGTTTCCGAACCTCGGTGGTGGGGCAGCTGGGACTTCGGGCAAGCAGATGGTGGATGGAAGTGTTGTTAGGCATTGTGCTCTTTTTTATCCTCTGGGGTGTGGTGAATTATGTAATTTTTCCCGTATTGCGATGGTTGAATCTGCCCCGGGGACCGGGAAGTAGTTTTCATATTGATTTCCAGCATGTTGGTATAGGAATGTCGTTCCTTAATTCCGCCACCGCCGGTTTGTGCGAAGAGTTCATCTGGCGGGGTTACGCCCTGAATGGGCTCATCAAAATTCACCATAGTCCTGCCATTGCGCTGGTGGTGTCCAGCATCTTTTTTGGGCTTTTTCACTGGGGAATGGGACCGGCAGGAATTGTTAGTACCGGTATCATTGGTTTTCTTCTGGGACTCATTGTGCTCTGGCGGAAAAACCTCTGGGCGGTGATTATCATCCATTTTCTGGTGGATTTCTTTTAGTGTGGAAATAGATCGTTTGTGGGTGGGGTTTTCTTCACCAATGGATCTGGAATAGGTAAATGAAAATTTATCACCGGGATAAGATAATTTAAGCAGGATTTAATTACACGGTGCGGTATTTTAATTTAGTAATTGAAACGGAATTTTGGAGAAATTGTCATTAAGCGAGAAGAAAGTACAGGTGGAAAATATGCGTATTCACTGGTTCCAGCATGTACCGTTTGAGGGTCTGGGAAGTATTGAGCATTGGATAAAATCACGAGGGTATTCCCTTAGGCACACGCCATTTTTCCACTCCTCTACATTACCAGCACTGGAGGATTTTGATTTTCTCATCATCATGGGAGGTCCCATGAGTGTTCGGGACGAAGACCAGTACCCCTGGTTGGTTCCGGAAAAGCAGTTGATTCGCCGGGCGATAGAAGCAGGTAAGAGAGTGCTGGGGGTGTGTCTGGGGGCGCAGTTAATTGCCAGCGCTCTGGGAGCCCGGGTGTTTCCCTGCCCGCAGAAGGAGATTGGATGGTTCCCGATTCGGGGAGTTGCTTCGCCGGATGAAACGCTTTTTCGCTTTCCGGAGCAGGAGGTGGTATTCCACTGGCACGGAGAAACCTTTGAGCTGCCCGCGGGAGCTCAGCGGCTGGCAGAGAGTGAAGGCTGTGCCAATCAGGCGTTTCAGATAGGAAAAACAGTCGTCGGGCTGCAATTCCATCTGGAAACTACCCCGGAAGCGGCGCAGGAATTGGTGACTCATGGACGCCACGAGCTGGTACCGGCTCCCTTCGTGCAATCGGCGGAAGAAATTCTGGCGGCTCCTCCGCAGCGCTATCGGCGGATTAACCGCCTCATGGAGCAAGTGCTGGAGTTTCTCTCGCAATAATTTGGCGCGATGGTTTGGGTAAAAAATTAACCGCGGCGAGCGCAGCGGTCGCAACGAAATTGCTAATGTCAAAATTCGAAATTACCAAAAGAAAAGATGTGGTTTCATGGTTAATAAATTTGTTTTGCGTTTTAATTTAGTATTTTCATTACAACCTCACAGCCTTCAGCAAAGTTTGCGGGTTATCGTTTATTCTTGTTCTTGCAATTAAAATTCATTCAAAATTCTTTCTGTCGTCCTTACAGGACTTAAAATTGGTATTGGTTCTTCTTCCCATGGCCGGAGGCCATGGGCTAACATCTGTCAGCCGCTACGCGGCTTCTTATCGTGCCAGCAAAAAGTTTTATCGGTTTAACATCTGGTGGTTACAAATTTTCCATTTCTTTGACTGCCATGTGCACCGAGAATGTACCGGATATGCCCAGGATGCATGTTTTAATTTGGTTATTTCTTTGCGGTTTTTGCGCCTCCTCTGCGCGCTTTGCGGTTTACGGTTTCGTCGTGTTTGCTTTATTAAAATCCATTCAAAATTCGTTCTGTCGTCCTTACAGGACTGAAAATTGTTAATGGTTCTTCTCCCCATAGCCGGAGGC
>JALWDQ010000745.1:0-2836 GCA_027039625.1 Calditrichia bacterium
GCGGCGCTACCGCCAGGCGGAATTTGTCTGGGTGCAGGAAGAGCCGGAAAACATGGGCGCGCTGCCTTTCCTCTTGCGCAAGTTGAAAATTATGCCCTTTCGGTTTATTGCCCGGGAAGAGAGTGCTACCCCGGCCACCGGTTTTTACCGGCAGCATGTGAAGGAACAGCAGGAAATTTTACAACGCGCATTTGAGATGTAACCAAAAAGGGGTTATCCGCAGAACCCTCAATTAAAGAAAAACAGGATGTCACGATAAATGAGGTTGGTTCCATGAAATACGAAGTAAAAGTCCCCCAGGTAGGGGAATCCATTACCGAGGTCACCATCGGGCAGTGGTTAAAACAGGATGGTGATGTGGTAGAAACCGATGAGATTATTTGCGAAATAGAATCGGAGAAAGCCACGCTGGAGATTCCCGCGGAACATTCCGGTGTGTTGAAAATTCTGGTGCCGGAAGGGGAAACGGTGCCCATCGGGAAAGTTATTGCCGAAATCGATAGCGAGGCGGCAACCGGGGAGAAGAAGGCGGAACCGGTGAAGGAAGAGACTCCTCCAGAAGCTGCGGAAGTAACCACCTCTGCACCTTCCCGCAGCGAAGAAGGGAGAGCCACACCCGTCGCCCAGCGCCTGATGGCAGAAGCCGGATTGAGCGAATCCCGGGTTACCGGCACGGGTGTGGGAGGCCGCATCACCAAAGAGGATGTGCTACGGGCAATTGAAGAACAGCAGTCGCAGGAAAACCGGGAAGCCCCAGCGGAAACACAACCGGCATCGGTGGCAGCTCCAGCTCCCGAAACTCCTTCCGTACCACCGGAAACCCGAGCCATTTCTGCTCCTCCCTCCACCGGGAGAAGCAGTGAACGGACAGAGCGCCGGGTGAGGATGAGTACCCTGCGCAAAACCATTGCCAAACGATTGGTGGCGGCGAAAAACGAAACCGCCATGCTTACCACCTTCAACGAAGTGGATATGAGCGCCATTCTGGATATTCGCCGAAAATACAAAGATTCCTTTCTGGAAAAGCATGGGGTGAAGCTGGGATTTATGTCCTTCTTTGTGAAAGCCTGTACCATGGCTTTGCAGGAGTTCCCCGAGGTCAACGCCTCCATCGATGGAGACGAGATTGTGTATCACGATTATTGTGATATCTCCATTGCGGTGTCCACACCCAGAGGTCTGGTGGTACCGGTTATTTTCGATGCCCATCGGATGAATCTGGCGGAAATAGAGTCGGAGGTGGCGCGGCTGGCGCAGAAAGCCCGCGAGGGTAAACTCACCATCGAGGAGATGACCGGCGGAACGTTCTCCATTACCAACGGAGGGGTGTTTGGCTCTCTACTCTCCACTCCTATTATCAATCCGCCGCAAACGGCTATTCTGGGAATGCACAAAATTGAGGAACGCCCCATTGCCCTGAATGGTCAGGTGGTGATTCGCCCCATGATGTACGTGGCGCTCTCCTACGATCACCGAATCATCGATGGAAAAGAGTCGGTGAGTTTTCTGGTGCGGGTGAAAGAGCTGCTGGAAGATCCCACGCGTTTGCTGCTGGAGGTGTAACATCTGCTCTGACAAACGTTCCGGGTGAAATTTCCGTACAGGGGATTTCCTCTGGATGCTGTTTAAATGTTTTATTTTTGTGAAGTAGTACCCTTTGAAATGGGACGTTCCAGCTTCAATGGCATTTTGTGGCGGCTATTGAGCATAGTTTTCAGGAAATTTCACGTAGAGAAAATAACAGGTGGTTTATGAAAACCTTAATTCGCATCTGGATGATTGTGTTGTGGAGTGTGGGAATGGCACTGGCACAACGGGGTGGGGAAGATCTGGTGCTGGCCGGTTCTGCATTCCTTCAGAACCATTCCTATGCCTTTTTACAAAAGCTGTGCGACGAAGCGGGTGGCAGATTGGTGGGAACTCCCAACAACGAGAAAGCGCTGCGCATTTTGCAGGAAGAACTGCGCAAAATGGGTCTGCGTCCCGAAACGGAACGCTTTCGCATGCCGGGATGGATTCGCGGACACGACCAGGTGGAGATGCTTACTCCCGTAGCACGCCATCTGCAGGCGGTGGCTCTGGGGTATTCGCCCCGGATGCCCGCGTTCAGTGCCGAGCTCGTGTACGCCGGGTTCGGTTTCCCCGAAGCCTATAACCATCTGGATGTGGAAGGGAAAATTGTGCTGGTAACCTCCCGGCGGCCTCCGGGTAAAACTCCCCTCTTGCGCATGGAGGCAATTCGGATTGCGGCGGAGATGGGAGCGCGGGCAATTTTATTCATTAATCGTAAAAAGGGAGCCATTAATCTGGCGGGTGTGGGAAATTTTCAGGGGAAACCCACGGCTATTCCGGCGTTTAGCCTTACCTACGAAGAAGGGGAATGGTTGCGTCGGCTCTGCCAGAAGGAAGAACCCGTTACCCTGCGTCTGGAAGTGAATTCCCATTGTCAGGAGGTGGAAACGGCCAATGTGGTGGTGCGTTTTCCGGGAGAGGTGAAGAAAAAAATTGTGGTCGGTGCGCATCTGGATTCCTGGGATTTGGGGCAGGGAAGCATCGATAATGGTCTGGGTACAGCCATTCTTTTTGATGTGGCGCGTTTGCTTTACCAGTTTGCACTGCACAATTACTATACCGTGGAACTGGTGTGGTTTAACGGGGAAGAACTGGGATTGTGGGGATCGAAAAAATATCTGGAACAGCATGGGGCAGAGGATATTGCCCTCATGATTAATCTGGACATGACCGGTTCTCCCACCGGGTTTAACGCCATGGGACGGGAAGACCTGGTGCCGGTGCTGGAAAAGCTCCTTCCGGAATTTAACGGGTTTAACCTGAC
>JALWDQ010000746.1:0-2829 GCA_027039625.1 Calditrichia bacterium
ACCTCCGGAAAATGACGGCGGGTATATTCCACACTTTCGTCGGTGGAAGCATTATCCACTAGAATAACCTCCAGTGGCGAATAGGTAACCCGGCGCAGGGAGGTGAAAAGCATTTTCAGATATTCCAGCCCATTGTAGTTTACCGTAATAATCGATACCAGTGGTTTTTCTTTCATTCCTTTGTCCGAGTTTATCCCTATTCGCATCACAATTTAAAGGTGTAAAATATCAGGAAAGACAGGAATTAATGCAAGAATAAAAATATACCCCTTTTGCGAGCAGGAAATTTCCAATACCCGGTTAAAAAAGAGCAATAAAAACCTCCTCAGGTTAGTTGTTATGTGAAATCAAAACCTGAAGAGGAAAACTTATTTCAGATGTTAAATTGAAAGCTCTTTCGCATTTATAGAAGTCTTTTGGTCTGGATTCGGGCACTTAACACCTTAGTGCGTCATACTTAAACCAAATCATTCTCTGGATTGGTTTTTATTTTTTAGTGCGATTAGATGGAATCGGCATCTGTTGCAGAATGACCAATGGAGACGATTAAAAGGGGGAAGCGCTTGTTTTAGTTTAAGCAATTTCGCAATTCCCGGGATTGTCACACTGTATTCTCACACTGGAATCTCTCGGAAGTGATGCCCGTGTTACTGAGTGTTTGAAAGATTTTGACAGTAGTGCTTAGTGGAGAATTAATTACCATGTTGCGGCTCAGCTTGTAAAGGAGAGGCTTCTTCAGCCCCTTGGAGACTGTCTCATTTTTTGTATAAATGCATGATTAAAGATTTAGTCTCCCTTCAAAATAAATCGCCATCTAATTTGAAGAGTAAAACATTCCCCGGTTTTTCCCCCTCAAATTCAAACAAAATCGTTGCTTCCCATTTCCTCAATTTGGCTTTTATATTCTCTTAAGGAATTTTTCTTTTAAAGCCTGGAATTTGGGATTTGAGATTTGAAATTTTATTTGAGATTTATGATTTGAGATTTGGAATTTCATTTTGAGATTTGGAATTTGAAATTTGGAATTTGATTTGAGATTTGTGATTTGGAATTAAAAATTCCGTTGTATCTTCGCACTTCATTAATCTTAACCCAACTACCTGACCCTGTCTTTGAATTTCAATTCCATTAAAACAGCTATGGTGTAAGGGAGAAAAATGTTATATTTGGAGTAACACCTTGAAATGGAGGAGGCAATGGTGTATTTTAAACGAGTTGGGATGGCCAGTATGGGAATTATTCGGTATTGGAGGCATAATGAAGTGGCGTCTTGGAATTATTGTTATACTCGTTCTGGTACAACTGGGTTTTGCCCAGTATTTCGGAAAAAATAAAGTTCAGTATAAAAATTTCCACTGGTATTATATTCAAAGCCAGCATTTTGATATCTATTTCTATCCGGGAGGGGAGAAGGCCGCGGAATTTGTGGCCGAAGTGGCTGAGAAAGCTTACCGCCAGCTCAAACGCGACTTTAATTACGAACTCACCAAGCGAGTGGTCATCATCGTTTACAAATCCCATAACGATTGGCAGCAAACGAATGTGGTGCTCAGCTACCTGGAAGAAGGGGTGGGCGGAGTTACCGAGCTTTACAAAAACCGGGTAGTGGTGCCTTTCGAAGGTTCCTATGCCCAGTTTCGGCACGTGGTGCATCACGAGCTGGTACATGCCGTTATTAACGACATGCTCTATGGCGGGAATATAAATTCCCTAATTATGGGGCAGGTGGCCCCTCTACCGCTATGGGCTAACGAAGGGCTGGCAGAGTTTGAATCGGTGGGTTGGGATACCCGCACCGATATGATTATCCGGGATGCGGTACTTACCGGGTACATCCCTCCGGTGCAGTATCTGGAATACATCCTGGCTTACCAGGGCGGAAATTCGGTGTACCGCTACATTGCCGAAACCTACGGTCGGGAGAAGATTTCCGAAATTTTGAACAAGGCTCACGGAAAAGTGCAGTTTCAGCAGGTGCTAAAATCGGCGCTGGGGCTGGATTACAAAGAACTCACCGAAAGGTGGCATCGTTACCTGCGGCGAAAATATTACCCGGAAGTGGCTGATCAACTGGTTCCTAAAGAATTTAGCGACCAGATGACTTTTCACGAGGATTGGAAGAACTATCTGAATGTTAGTCCCACCATTTCTCCCCAGGGTGATAAAATTGCCTACATTTCCGATAAATCCGGTTATCAGGATATTCGCCTTATTTCCTCCATCGATGGAAAAGAGATTAAAGTTCTGGTCAAAGGGCAGCGCTCGGAGAGTTTCGAGGAACTTCATTTTCTGCGTCCGGGGATGAGCTTTTCGCCGGATGGGAGTAAGCTGGCGTTTGCTGCCAAACGGGGCGGTTGGGATGCCATTTACATCGTGGATGTGGCTTCGGGGAAAATCGAAACGCACACCATGAATCTGGATGGCGCGTTTACCACTGCCTGGTCGCCGGATGGGGAGCGGATTGCATTTGTCGGGAATAAGGACGGGCAGAGCGATATTTACATCTTTAATCTGAAGACCGGAGAAGTGAAGCCGGTTACCAACGATGTGTTTACCGACGATCAACCATCCTGGTCGCCGGATGGTAAAACCCTCGCCTTCGTTTCGGATCGGGATGATTACGGTGTCACGCGGGAAATTCCTCCAAATTTTAAAATTTACCATCATGATTACGAACAGCGAGATATCTACCTGATAAACCTGGAAACCGGAAAGTTAACCCGTATTACCAACACCCCCTGGGAAGAAGGATTTCCCATTTTCTCTCCCGACGGAAAGAAGCTGGCTTTCACCTCCGACGAAAACGGGATTTTTAACATTTATCTGGAA
>JALWDQ010000747.1:0-2828 GCA_027039625.1 Calditrichia bacterium
TTTTAAAGAGGCTCCAATATTTTTGATATTTCTTGAAACTCCGGAAAAGGAATGCCCACCCCTCCATTTACCCGTCCCGGAGGGACAGAATGCCAGTAAATCACAAATTCGATTTATGAGAAAAATGTATCGCAATGGGTGAACAAATTTTTCAAGGAATATTCCGATAGGTAAATTGTGCCAATAAAATGTATGTACATCCCAATACCACATAGCCTCGTCCCGTTAGGGATGGAGTGCACCTAGCCCACAAATTCGATTTGTGGGAACGGAATGCCCAACCACACATTTATTCGTCCCGATAGGGACAGAATGAAAATTGCTGCAACAAATTTAAATGTCCAGGGATAATCCGTTGTCAATTGTCCCTTCGGGACAAAATTTTATTGGTTGGATATATCTCCCCCATATTTAAAAATATGGGCTATATGCTATATGCATCCCATCGCTCCGCGATGGGGAAACGGGACCTGAAAATTTCTTCTTAAAATGAATTTTGGTCTCAGCTACCAACGACCATCCCGGAGGGACGGATTGCCATCAACTAACAAATTCGATTTGTGGTAAAAATGCTCCGCGATGGGTGAAAAATTTTAAAACAAAGTCCTTGCAAATCAATTTTTCAATGAATTACAAATACATTTCCGAAAAACAATCCCCGTCCCGTTAGGGACGGAGTGCACCTAGCCCACAAATTCGATTTGTGGGAAAAATGACAATAAAAAATTTTACCCGTCTCGGATGGGACGGGGTGGTATTCATTCCCAGTTTGTTGGGTTAATTCCCTCAATTTGGTTCAATCCCAGATGTACCGTTCGTCGTAATCAATATTGTGTTTTTTCAAAAATTCAATGAATTCCTCTTTGAATGTCTTCTTTTTATGATGTTCCTTTTGATGTTTAATATAATTTACAACATTTTCTTTGTTGGATAAACTTACACTAAATGCACCATATCCAATTTGCCAGGCGAAATGCCTTAAATCCGGAAATTCTTCATGAATCCACCTTGAAGACCCACCTTTTATTAACTGAATGGCTTTGGCGATGGATAATGTTTTTGGCAATAGAACTAGCATGTGTACATGGTCTTCTACACCATTAATAATTTGGGGTTGAATATTATTTTTTCGGGCAATTCCACCCATGTAGTCGAAAATGCGGGCACGAACATTCTCGGTTAGATATTTCTTACGATCTTTGGTTGAAAATATGTAATGAACTAAAATGTGGGTAAACGAATGGGGCATGATTAATCCTCCCTTTTTCGGATAATATACAATAATCATCAAATATTTACAATTGTCCCTTCGGGACAAATGTTATGGTGTCGGGTATATCATTTCCCCATATTTGAAAATATGGGCTAGTGGCATCCCATCGCTCCGCGATGGGGAAACGGGACCCGAAAATTTCTTCTTAAAATGAATTTTGGTCTCAGCTACCAACAATCATCCCGGATGGAAGTATTGCCAATAACACACAAATTTGAGTTGTGGGAAAATTTCTTCGCGATGGGTGAAGAATTTTTTCAATAAATTTCCCGGCAGGTAAATTTGCGACGATAAAATATTTGTACATCCCAATACCACATAGCCTCGTCCCGTTAGGGATGGAGTGCACCTAGCCCACAAATTCGATTTGTGGGAACGGAATGCCCAACCACACATTGATACGTCCTGGAGGGACAGAATGAAATTTGCTGCAACAAATATAAATGTCCCGGAAAAATCCGTTTTCAACTACCACTCCGGGACAAATTGAATTGCTGTATGCGCATGTATTTTAATCAAACACAAACCGAATCCCCGTGCCGTTCTGAGCCTGAAATACATAATAGGCGGTTCCGTCCACCATTTTCACCGTACCCTCTCCCCGGGTAATCACCACATGTTTGGGACGACGGGGAAGCTGCAGCGTGAGCCCGGGAATCCGCACCTCCCGGGGCAGCCGTATTTTTACCCGCACCTCGTTCTCCCGTTCCGCGACCTCAACCACCAGGTTCTTCCGCTTATTCCAGTAATCCGCAACCATCTGCAACGAGGGCAGCCAGTACTTGCCGCTCCCGGAAACCTCCCGGGTAAGTTCCAGAATAGGCGAAAACAACAACTGATTTTTCCCGGAATAGAGCGGGTGCGCCACAATGGTCATGATGCCCTTTTCCGGGGTAATCACTTCATTCCATAGATTTTGCAGATAGGCACGGTACCGGGCAGCATCCCGCTTCTGCTGAAATTCCGGATAACGGCTCTGTTCGTTAATTCCCTTCCCGTAAAAATACCAATCGTCGTGCTGCAAGGGCGAAATTTCCAGCAAATTTAAAGAACGAAACCACCCGGATTGGTGGAAAATGGGAATATTGTACGGAAAAATCCCGCCCCCGTAAAAACGGGTATGATCCACCACAATGCTGGATTCGAAAGAATATCCCTGTTCCTCCAAAACCAGCATTCCCCAAAAACTATTCACCACATAGGGAAAGCGAAACCCGGTAAATTGCCGCTGGTACTGAATTTCGGGCTGGCGAATCTCCCGAAGCGTCTCCATATAATCCAGTCCTCGAAAGCGGGGATGGGTAAGGGAATGATTGTGCAGCTCGATTTGCGATTGATTGGCACACCATTGGATCACCTCCGGCGGGGTGTAACCGGTGATGAATAGGGAAATGCGATTGATGTAGGGAAACAGGTTGGTAAACACGCGTTTGTACTCTTCCAGCACCCCGCCATCGTCGAAGGTAACAGCCAGAGCAGCCTGCGCGGCATGGGGCCAGGGATTTAAGGTGATGGGATAGCGGCGTTCCCCTACCGCCAGGCGAAAGATACGCTG
>JALWDQ010000748.1:0-8798 GCA_027039625.1 Calditrichia bacterium
GGGTGGCAGTCTTCACAATAAACGTCATTCCGGAATTCATGAAATGGGTTCTCCTTTTTCTGCAGCACGGATGCGAATGTCTCGGATATTAAATGAAGAAGGTGGAATGCTTAATTTCAGTAAAAGTATTACGCCTCCATCCTCCGGGAATAAATATGATGTTCTCCGGAAAAGGGAATACGGAGTTAGATTAAAAGACACAAGCTGGAAGATGAGAAGGATTTCTTTTGTTTTTCTCTTTCATCTTCGGAAGCGCGGGTTACTTCAGGGAGTCCTGTAATTCTTTTTCCTCGGGAATTCCCACCCGAACCCGATCGGCCTCTTCTTTTTTCTTTTTGCCTTTTAGCCGCAAAATGACGAAAGTCCCCAGAATGGCAGTAAAGATGACCGTGGCCTCGCCCAGGGTGTCGTAAGCGCGGTAGTCCAGTAGAATACCCATAACCACGTTGGAAGCCCCGGTCTGGGAAACGCTGTGTTCCAGGTAGTGCCGGGATACCGACATCAGGGGGTGACCAAAGGGAGGAAGTTCCTGGAATGCCAGGAAGGCAAACACCAGAAACAGCCCGAAGAAGATGAGACTGGCGATGATGGCAAAGGTATCCCGGTGAGCTTCGATGGCGGTATTATCGATGGAAACGGTGGAGCGAATCAAAATGATGAGTACAATCACCTCCACCACTACCTGTGTGATGGCAATGTCCGGGGCACCCAGGAACAGAAACATGATGGAAAGTCCCATTCCCACCACTCCAGCGGAAATAACCGAAGCCAGGATGTTGCGAGTCTCGATGGCAATGACGGAACCGATGATGCAAAAAATGAGCAGCGCGTAAAGAAGAATGAGCATGATTTGTTTCTTTTATTTTTAAATGAAATCCGTTTTTTACAATTGCAAGAAGTTTACCTGCCGGGAGATACCTCCGGGGTAATGAATTCTGTATTTCAAGATAATTTTACAGATAATTGTATTCTTCATTGTTTTCATAGCCACGAGCTTCAGCTCGTGGATTATTTAATCTTTCTCCTAAAATCAGGCTTTAGCCTAAAATTGGGCTAAAGCCTAATTTATAGTTTGGGCCTTAAGTTCCCCGAGCTGGAAGCTCGGGGCTATGTTTTGCTTTGAATGACAATGAATAAATATTCCATTGATATTTCATTTTTGCACAGCCTTTATAAAGGCAAATGGTTCAAAAACGTTTCTACACCACCATTAAAATGAAGCAGATAATCCCCAGCCCGATAATGCACCAGGCCAGATAGGTGGAAAGAATGCCATCGTGCAGACTTTTTAATCCGTTGACCACCACCAGACCCAGCCGACTGCTCAGGTTGTACACATCAAACACGCCTTTATTTCCTTCCTTCAGCATACCCCCTACAAAATTTAGCCGGGTAAATGTTTCGTAGAGGGCGTCTGCGCTGTAGCGGTGGGATTCCCGACGAAATGTCTCCCCACCAATAAACAGAGTGGTGGTTTCCCGTTGCGGCCAGCGGAGAAGTAAAAAGAACATCGCACCCAGCACCAGTCCCAGCAGGAGCAGCCCTGCCGCCAGCAGCGGATTGTAAAACGCCGATTGCAGGGTAAGCGTACCGGCTGCAGGGAAGGGAGTGCTGCGGATGATGGGGATAATCAAATGGTTCAGAGGAATCCAGGGGAAAATGCCGAAAAAGAGGCAGAGGAAAGCGGGGATAAACAGGGTGAATCGAGCAATTAGCTTGCCGTCTCCCGGTTTTTCCGAAATGGAGCTTCCGGATTGACCAAAGAAAAGCGAGTACCACATTTTCAGAAACGTCGCCAGTGTAAGCGCACTGCCGAACATGGCAATAATGAGTACAATCGGTAAATTGGCTGCCAGGGTGCTCTGGTACACCATCCATTTGGAGACGAAAGCGTTCAGCGGGGGGAGGCCGGAGGCAGCCATGCAGCCGATGGTCAGGCTCCAGAAGGTAAAAGGCATGCGACGGGCCAATCCCCCTAAACGGGACATCTCCGTGGTACCGGTTTCTCGTTCCACCACCCCAACTCCAAAGAAAAGCAATGTCTTGTAAAGGGCATGGTTTACCATGTGGAAAAGCCCGGCCATGATTCCGATGAAAGTGCCGCTGCCAAATCCAATGAGCATATAGCCTACCTGCGTGATGGTGGCAAAACCCAGAAATTTCTTCAAATCTGTTTGAATCAGTGCCATCAGGTTGGCGAACAGCAGGGTGATGGCGCCCACAACCAGCATGATGGTGTACGCAACCGGGGTGAGGGTGAAGATATCCAGATTGATTCGCGCCAGAAAGTAAATCCCCAGCAACTTGTCCAGAGAGGCGGGGAGCAAGGCAGCAATGGGCAGAGGCCCCTCTTTAACCGCCTCGGGAATCCAGCTATGGAAGGGCATAGCACCCGCTTTGGCAATGGCTGCCACAAAAATGAGCATGTAAATGGTGAGGGAGAGCGCATCATCCGTGCGGATGTGCAAATGGCTCATGTTCCAGGTGCCAGATGTTACCAGGAGAGCTACAATCCCCAGAATCAGTGCCACGTCGGTGAAGCCGAGGATGGCGAACGCTTTTCCGGCGGCCATGGCGGCTGCTTTGGTGTGGCTCAGGCTTATCAGAAAGAAAAGCAAGAGGGTAGTGATTTCCCAGCCTAACAGAAGTACGAAAAAATTATCGGCCAGCACAATGGCGGCGGCTCCGAGCAGCGTCCAGGCGGTAAAGGCATGGTAAAATGGGGAAAGGGAACGATGGCGGTAATAATAAATGGAATACAGGCTGAACAAAAAGGCAAACAAGCCCAGCAACAGCAGCACCAGCCGGGAAAGTGCATCCTGACTGAACTCCAGGGCAAAATCGAGTTTTCCCAGGGAGAAGTAAGAGATGTGAACCGGTTTCGGGGGAACGGAAGATAGCTGGAGTTGAATTGCCAGCCACAGGAAAAGAGCCGAAGCCAGCACCGATATTCCGTGGCGGAGTTTCTTCCCCGGCAGCAGACACAACACTCCCCAGAGCAACGGAATGTAAAGAAAGATGAGCAGGTTCATTCACACTCTCCTTTTGGGAAATTCACAGAAAAAGAAAGGGTTTTATGGCACCTCTGGCGGTTATTCTCGCAATTTCTGACGAAGTATCGGGAGGTCGGGTTCTACTCCCATTTCGGCGGCAAGCTGCAGGGTTTTCCGGCGGCTCAGTTCCACAAGCTTTTGCTGATTCCAGCGCTGACCTCCCTGCACGTCCCGGGCTGCCATCATGCGCTCGGTACAACTGTAGCAGGGATCGACTGAAGCCAGAGTAATGGTAACGTCCGCAACCTGTTGCCCGATGCAGGAGGCGTAGAAAGAAGGAATATTAATGTAGCTGGGGGCACGCACCTTCACCCGTTCCGGGTAATTGCTTCCGTTGGAGCGGACGTAATGGATATCCTCGCCGCGGGGCGCCTCGTATAGCCCGATTCCTTCGCCGGGAGGAATGGATTTGATGGGCAGCAGATAATCCCCCTGGGGAATTTGTTGCACGGCCTGCCGTAAAATTTTAATGGATTCCAGCACTTCCAGAATGCGTACCAGGAATTTGGCGTACACATCGCCCTGTTCCAGCACAATCACCTTCCAATCCAGGTATGGGTAGGCGGCGTACGGTTCGTCGCGGCGCACATCGATGTCCACCCCCGAAGCGCGGGCGGTGGGGCCCACCACACAATAATCGATGGCATCCTTTTTACTCAGGACTCCCACGCCACCCAGCCGGGCTTTCAGTACCGGATCATCCTGAACGGCATCGGCCAGCATCTGAATTTTCGGCTCAATCTCGTCCAGGGTTTTCAGCAGGGTGGGGAATTTCCCGTCATCCAGATCCCGCCGCACCCCGCCGACTTTTAGCATCCCGCAACTTTGCCGATTTCCCGTAAGCAGTTCCATCATATCCAGAATGGGCTCGCGGTACTTCCAGGCCCACATGAACACCGTGTTGTATCCAATGAAATGCCCGGCCAGCCCGGCCCACAACAAATGGCTGTGGATGCGCTCAATCTCTCCTAAAATGGTGCGAATGTACTTCGCCCGTTCGGGAATTTCCACCTGAAGCAAATCCTCCACGGCGTTACAGAAACAGACGGTGTGGGTAATGGAACAAATGCCGCAAATCCGTTCCACTAAAAATACCACCTGATCGTACGTCTTCTGCTGTGCCAGTAATTCGATGCCTTTGTGGATATAGCCGATGTTGACATCGATATCCACCACCGTTTCGCCATCCACGGTGAGAATGAAATTTTCCGGTTCGTCCTGTAAGGGATGAAATGGCCCGACGGGAATAATGGAGCGCATGGAATTTCTCCGCTGGCTAAATTTGTTCTCAGGTTGAATTTAAATGTTTATTGAAAAAGGAAGAAATGTTCGTCTTACACCCGGTGAAAAGAGAGGTGAATTCATGTACGAGGAACAGCTCTGTTACAACTCTCCGCTTTGCTGGCAGGCGGAATTTCTCATCAATTTTTATTGTGTAATCTTTGTATTAAATGAAAAGCAGAATGTCAGTCAGGAATGGGTAATCCGTGTTTTTCTTTGAACTTACGGATGTCGAAATCCCGGCGGAAAGGGAATTCGTCATCCTTGAGGAATTCGGCTTTAACCAGCCGTTTTAAGTTGGGATGTCCTTCGAACTTCACCCCCAGAATGTCGTGAATCTCACGCTCGATCCAGGTGGTACCGGGAATGATGGAGGTCAGGGAATCCAGCTTTGGGTCATCCCGCGGTGCCAGTGTGCGCAGGGTACAGATAAATCCGTGCCGGTTGAAGGTAAAGTGGTACAGCACCTCGAAACCGTCGCGTACATCAATGCCGGTGGCAATGGAAAATTTGGCACCCATTTCGCGGAACAGCACGTGTGCGGCGTCTTTAAGATTTTCGCGGGGGATGCGAATGTACACACGCCTGGGCGAGCGTTGTTGAATCTGCGAAACGCCTTTGTAGCGTTCCTGAAAGGAGCGAATAAAATCTGCAATGCTCATGCGCGCCATGGTTTTTCCTGAAACGTTTATGTGGAAATGAAGTCCTTAAAATAATTCAAATAATTCGAAGGGGGAAGTGGGTTTTTCGGTGATTATTTTCCACATCTTGCTAAAAATAAAATCTCAGAAACCGGAAAGGCAAAAAAGCGTTCCGGAATCCGGAAGAAAATTAGATTTTTTCCAGCGCTTTCACCAGGGCCATAATCATGGTTTCCGGTTTGGGGGGACAACCGGGCACATACACAAAAATAGCGTTGGGATCGATTTCTTTAATCACTTTATCCACGGGACCGGCCACACTGTAGGCGTCCTTAAAAATGCCCATGCTGCAGGCACAGGCACCGATGCAGGCCACCACGCACGGTTTGGGAACCTGCCGGTACACCTCCTGCAACCGCGGTTTGATGTGGTAAGTTACCGGGCCGCTCACCAGAAGCACATCCGCATGGCGGGGACTCACCACCAGTTTAATCCCAAAGCGTTCCACATCGAAGCGAGGGGTAAGGCAGTCCAGAATCTCGATATCGCAATTGTTGCAACCTCCGGTTCCAACATGATAAACCCACGGCGATTTTTTAAGCCAGCGAGTAGAAAGCCTGGGCATGAAATCTTCTCCGTATCTAAAATTGAATTAAATTCCTGTGCGGCAAAACTGAAATTTAATGCTGGAGCTAATAACCCTTTAACATCAGCAAAAAGGCCAGAATGGCCAGAGCGGTTAACCATCCCCAGAAGAATTTAACCGCCTGATCAATCCGCACCCGGGGATTGGTGTTCTTAATCAGAACGATTATGATGACCACGGCCAGATATTTTAACAGCATGTAAAGGATTCCCAATCCCTGCAGGGGATTGTACCAGAACAAATTCACCACAAACCAGGGGAGCACTGCGTAAAGCATGGCGCGGGTTAACTGAAAAATACCCAGAGCAGGGCCGGAATATTCCAGAAAGGGGCCTTCCATGATCTCGCATTCCGCTTCGCTAATGTCGAAGGGAACCTGCCCCAATTTGGCCTGCAGGCAAAGCAGGACCACCACAAAAGCCAGAATAAACGAAGGAGAGGAGAGCAGAGGACCCTGCATTTGCTGGTATTGCAGAATTTCCCCCAGAGAAAACGTGTGAACGCGGAAAAGCACCATAGCCACGGCAATGAGAAAAGGGAGTTCGTATGCCACCAGCAGTTTTATTTCGCGGGCAGCACCTAAAATGCTTAGCGGGTTACCCGAAGAAAAACCGCCCCACACAATGCTCAGGGCGGGCAGAATGAGCAGATAAAGGATGACCACCACGTCGCCTACAAATTGCCATTCGGGATTCCAGGAAATTACTCCAATCATCGTGGCAACCAGGGCAGTGGCGGTAAGACCCAGAATGGGAGCCAGAAGAAAACCGGTTTTGCGCGCCTGCGCGGGAATGATTAATTCTTTGTGAAATAATTTGAACAGGTCGTAAAACGGTTGAAAAAACGGAGGACCCACGCGCCATTGCACCAGAGCCGAGAGTTTACGATCCACCCAGGTGGTTACGAGACCCACGATACTGGTAAAGAAAAAACCGGGAAAAACGAGAAAAACAAGAGGATACAGCCAGAGTGTGTTCATAGAGGAAACTCCCAATTAAGTCCCGGAAAGAGAAGCGGTTCAAATAAAATTGGGGGAAATCATCATACCGGAAAAACTGGAAAAATCAATGTTGAAAATGTTTCTAAAAATGCCGGGGTTTAATAAAAATGAAGCCGCATTTCCTGTAACGTTTTCAGGTTGTGGCGGGCGCGTTCGTGGCCGGGATCCAGTTCCAGCACCTTCTGGAAACTGGCAATGGCCTTGTCGATTTCGCCTTTTTTGTAGTACGCCAGTCCCAGCTGGAAATGTGCAGGAGCATCCTGGGGATTGTGCTGCACCACCACCTCGAAATTACGGATGGTTTCGTCGATTTTACCAAGCTGGGAGCACGCTTCACCCAGGTGGTAGTAAGCGATGGTAAATTCCGGATTCTTTTCGATGAGTTGCTTTAACACCCGGCAGGTTTTTTCCATTTCGCCATGGTGGAAGTAGCATATTCCCAGCCAGTAGTACGCCATCAGGAAATCCCGATCAATCTGGATGCACCGCTGGAACAGTTGAATGGCTTCGCTAATCCGTGCCTTGCGGTACAGCGCCAGTCCCAGACCGTAATACGCCCCGGCCTGATTGGGCTTCACCCCCAGGCACAAATTGTAGCGCTCGATGGCTTCATCCAGCCGCCCCAGGCGGTAAAGTAAATTCCCGATGTGCAGACAGATCTCCGGAGTGCGCTTCATTTTATCCGCTTCCAGAAAAGTCGCCACCGCTTCCTCCAGTTTCCCGTCGCTCTCCAGAGCTGTGGCACGCTGCAGCTTTTGCTGGTAGTCTTCCAGCTCTTTTTTCAGCGCTGCTCCACACTCCTTACAATAGTTGTGGTCTTCGGGATTTTCAGTTTTACACACGGGACAAATCATACCATCACTCCTTATTAAACCAGAATTAAGGGATTGGAGCAACTTCCTGTGCTAAAGTTGACCCGCTACTTGACGTCCGGCAAACAGCATTCGGCACTCTGAACTTTTCGCAATCAATTTTGGATATCGGTTTGATTTTTTGAAATTTCCTTTTTTGTGAAATGGAAATTCAAGCCGAAGATGAAGTCTTTGCTCCGGGGAAGTGCCATCCTGCGTCCCAACTGGCAGGGGAATTCAGGTTCGTCGTACCTTTGAATGAGCCAGCACCCGTCCGCCGATGAGGGTCTCGGGAATTTTCTCCGGGGTTAAATCCACAAATTGCAGAGCTCCGCTGGTACAGGCAGAAACGCAGCGAGGCAACTTGCCCTGTTCCACGCGGTCGATACACAGGTCGCACTTGGGAGCAATGTGGCGGGTAAATTCATATCCAATCACCCCAAAGGGGCAGGCCAGGGAACAGCTGCGGCAGCCGATGCACAGCAGATTGGCGCGCCGTACATATCCGTTCTCGTCCTGAAATAGAGCGCCCGTGGGACACACCGCAATACAGGCAGGATTCAAGCAATGGCGGCAGTTAGAGGGAATCAGGGCAATGTCCGCCACCATCCCGGAGACCAGATTGCTCTGCTGGTGATGCCCGTAATGGCAGGCTGAGGAACAGCTGCGACAACCAATGCACAAATCCAGATTAACCACAATGCGTTTTTCGATGCGAGACATGGAGAAAAACTCCTGAAAATATGCTCAAAAAGCGTTTTGCGCATTTAAATGGGTGAAATTTGTACCGGGGGACACCAGAAGTAATATTCCCGATTGTGAGGCGCCAGCTCTCCGGCGAGTAATTTGCGCACCGATGGCACATGGGCAAAGGGAACAATCAGGTGCTCCGGTAACGAAGGCCGGGGATTGGCCATGAGTACCGTTTCTGAAGAAAAGAGCGTCCGGGAAGATTTCCCGGCTTTTGGTGAATCCACAGCAATTTGTACCGCCTGCCCTTTGCGGAGTTGCAGGCTGCGAGCCAGGTGTTCGCTCACATCCACATTCTCGTCGTCACAATCCTTTTGTGCCCAGGAAGAGTATTGTGTTAATGCCCCATCACGATAGTGAGCCACATGATCGGTGGGGATGAACCAGTGTTGTGGGTTTCCGGTGTACAATTCCTCTAATTTGCTTCGGTAGTAATCCACTTCCTGCGCAAACAGAGCCGGGAACGGTTGGTTTATGTAGCCTGATTCCGGGCTGGAAAAAGAGACGCCGGTGTTCATTAATTTTTGGTGAAAGAGTAAAGCGTAAAGGCTGAGGGGTTGTGACCCACCCAGAGGC
>JALWDQ010000749.1:0-2800 GCA_027039625.1 Calditrichia bacterium
ATATATATGAAAATCTTTACTTGTTTTGGAAATATTGTAGAGATGATCCAAATAAATTGATTAAACAAATAATTATTTGGAAAGAAACTTTTAAAGATGGAAAAGAATTACATAGGTATCTAATAGAAAATATCGAAAAATTTGATGAATTAAAAAAAGCAGCAGCATTTTTTGTATTTAATAGAATAACCTTTTCGGGCACAACAGAGAGTGGTGGTTTTTCAAATGCCGCTTTTCATAAAAGATTTACAAATTCAAGTATTGAACGTGTAAAAAATATCGCACCTTTATTAAAAAACACTATTATAACTAATTATGATTATCAAAAGGTCGTAGAAGAACCAGGAGAAAATGTATTTATTTTTTTAGATCCACCCTATTATTCAGCTACTAAATCAGCATTATACGGTAAAAATGGTAAACTTCACAAATATTTTGATCATGAAAGATTTGCAAAAGTAATGAAAAACGTAAATCATAAGTGGTTAATCACTTATGACGACAGCGAATATATTCGAAATCTTTTCTCGTATGCCAATATTATTACCTGGGACTTAACATATGGAATGCGAAATGTAACTAAAAATTCCAATCAGCTTGGAAAAGAATTATTTATTTTAAATTATGATATAAATTCTACTATGAATGGGCAATTAAATTTATTTCAATTTGAAAAATATATTAATAATTAATAATAATTAATTTAATAATTAATTCAAAAACGAAAAAGATTTGAACAATTCGCCGGAAATTTCTAAATTAAACTACTGAAATTGTGAGTTTGCCAGAACAGATACAGGACGGATCATAGCGATTTCCATGAATATTGAAGAGAAACACACCAGTTCCGGGGAGCACGGGGGAAAACAGGTCGCCATCCAGGGCCCATCCCGGCAGGAAGCACCGCGCATGTTCAACCGTATTGCCCGGCGCTACGACCTGCTCAACCGGGTTCTTTCGCTGCGGCAGGATGTGCACTGGCGAAAAAAGATGGCCGAGGAACTGCCTCCCTACGACGATCTGGCAGTGCTGGACATTGCCACCGGTACTGCCGATGTACTGCTCACCCTCAAAAAGAAGTGCCCCCGGGTACGCTGCTGTATGGGAGTCGATCCCGCCCGGAACATGCTGCAAATCGGACGGGAAAAAATCCGGCAGCGGGGCTGGGAAAAGGAAATGATGCTGCTACCCGCAGACGGCGTGTGGCTGCCCTTCCGCGCCGAATGGTTCGATGTGGTCACCATCGCTTTCGGCATTCGCAACGTCCCGGATGTGCTGCAGGCGCTGCGAGAGATGCACCGCGTGTTGCGAATTGGAGGACGTGCCATCATTCTGGAATTTTCCCTGCCCCACCCCACCTGGTTCCGACATCTGTATCTGTTCTATTTCCGCAATATCCTCCCCAAAATTGGCGGCCTTATCTCCGGAGATAATTACGCTTACCAGTATCTGAACCGAACCGTGGAGACCTTCCCTTATGGAGAGGATTTTCTCCGACTGATGCACCAGGCCGGTTTCGAAAATCTGCATTATCGGGAGCTAACCCTGGGGATTGCCACAATTTACGTGGGGGAGAAAAAAGCAACAGGGAGTCAGGAAATAAAAACACAGGAAAGACAGGAGATCAGGTAAACAGAGGCGGTAGATGAAACAAACCGAGGAGATAGTGGATACATCCGTTGAGGTGCGACAGGCGCTGGAAAAGAAAATCGCCGATATCTGGAACAGGAAATCATCTTCCCACAGCGAGGAAACCGAACTCCATTTGCATCGGGTGGAAGTTCCCTGCACCCACTGGAAACCACTCCCCTGGCTGAGCCAACAGACCATTTTCCCGCGCATTTACTGGAGCGATCGCCAGCGGACGCTGGAGGTAGCAGCGGTGGGATCACTCTACTCCCATAGCGGAAAAACCTTTTCTGATTTCCAGAAAGTAACGCGTCCCCTGCACGCACTTCTCGCAAAGGCCTCCGGGAAAGTGCGGGTTTATGGCGGGGTGCGTTTCGATCCCGGCGTCCCCTGCGACGATTTGTGGCAACCTTTCGCCGCTTTTCAGTTTGTTCTTCCCCGCTTCGAACTGATTCAGAACAACCATAAAACTCACCTGGCTTACCATTTCTTTCGCACACCGGATCAAACCGCTTCCCAGGCCAAAGAGGAGTTCCGCCGCCACTGGGAAGCCCTTCGCTGGAACACTTCTCCCCGGGAATTCCACGTGTTATCCCCGCTTCGGGAGGAAGATTTCCCCCTCCAGAAGGTGTGGGAAGAAGCAGTTCTACAGGCTCTGGAGCTAATGAAACATTCCGAGCTGGAGAAGGTGGTTCTGGCTCGCAAAAAGATATTTTATTTTCCTGCCCCGCTGGAACCGTTTTATTTCATGAATCGCCTGCGGGAGAATACCCACAACTCATTTCTTTTTCTATTGCAGTTTTCGGAGAAGGGGGCTTTTCTGGGAGGAACACCGGAACAGCTCTTCCGAAAATCGAACACCATTATCGAGAGTGACGCTCTGGCCAGCACCCGCCCGCGTGGCAAAACCCTGGACGAAGATCTGCAACTGGAGCAGGAATTGCTCACCAGTACCAAAGAGCTTACCGAACACCGCTGGGTAAGCCACATGATTGAGAACACGCTAAAAAAATTGTGCCAGCATCTGGACATGCCGGTGCGGGAGACGGTGCTAAAATTACAAAACGTACAGCATATTCATACCCGCTTCCGGGGGGAGTTAAAGAAAGGTGTGGGAGTGGCTAAATTGCTGGCGGAATTACATCCCACGCCTGCCGTGGCCGGTTTACCA
>JALWDQ010000750.1:0-2798 GCA_027039625.1 Calditrichia bacterium
TATCTGTAGCGCAATCTTTAGATTGCGCACCTGGCAAACACTGGTCTTGTTACTCGATCTTCACCGAATGCTTCGTAACGCAATCTTTAGATTGCACACCCAAATATTTGCCTAATCGATTCCGTAATCTCGAAAAACATTTTTAACCTGCAAATTACACTCCCTTCCAGTAAACCGGCAATGCCTATCAAAACGCAGGATGAAAGTTTGTTCTTTACAATCTCCGGCAATTCCGATGAATTACTCCCGAAGAATAAAAGCAATCCGCTCCAGTTTACCATCGATATTTTGCCGGGGCATAATGCCCAGGATGTGGCAAATCAACGGGTAAATATCGATATTCCACAGAGTACCGGTGCGGTAACCGGATTTAAACGCCGGACCGGCAGCCAGAAAAATTCCCTGCATATCCAGATAATTGGGATCGTACCCATGATTCCCGCCGATTTTACGTTTTTTCATTTTGGACTCCACCGCATTGGTTACCAGGCTCCAGCCAGGTTCTGCAATCACCACAATGGCGGAAATGAAAGGATGATGCCGGAAATGGTAATATTCCGGAATTTCGTTCCGCAAGTAAGCCCGGTAGTGTTGGGCATGTTTCCGAAGGACCTGAAGCACAGCCTCTTCCTGTCCGGAGGGAGGAGTAATCATCATCACCGGTCCAATTCCCTGGTAAAGGCATTCGTAGCCCTCTAACCGTTTTTCGATGTTGATAAGCTGGTCGCCCCGAATAGTGGTCATCCCATGATCAGAAACAATGATGATGTTGATGCTATCCAGCATGCCGATGTGCCTGAGTCGGTGGAATAAGTAACCGGAAATTTCATCCAGCCGACGGATCGCTGCATCGGTTTCCGGTGCATCGGGACCATGAGCATGCCCCTGGGTATCGGTCGCGTCAAAATAAAGGGTGATGAAATGAGGTCGTTGATTTTGAGGAAGTTGCAGCCAGCGAATTACCCCATCTACGCGGGTTCGGTAGGGACGCTGATGGTCGTACTTTTCGTAGTACGTAGGATGCCGGTAGGATAATCGTAATTCCGAACCGGGCCAGAAATAGCAGGCAGTCCGGATTCCCTGCCGTTCTGCTGTTTCCCACAACGCTTCTCCCAGATACCAGCGGGCATCCCGAACGGAGTTGGTATCGCCCACCTGATATTTTTCTCCCGTAAAGGGATCCAGAAACCGATTGTGAATAATTCCGTGGTGTTCGGGATACATTCCTGTAATAATGGATAAATGATTGGGAAACGTTTTGGAAGGGAAAGTAGAACGGAGAGAAAGGGCTCGTACGCCCCGAGCGGAGAGACTGTCCAGATGGGGAGTGAGACCGCGATCCAGATAATCCCAGCGAAAACCGTCGAAAGAAATGAGCAGTACGTAGGGAGTGGTCCCGGCATAAAGAGAGATAGAACCCGATAGGAACACTATTCCCAGAATTAAATAAACAAAAATTCGGTGCAGGAAAGATCTCATGATGTATTCTCCGATCTATCATTTCCAATAAACAAAAGCCCTCTCCGAAATCGAAGAGGGCTTTGTAAAACAATGTGAGAAGTTTCTTATTTCAGCTCCAACTGCAAACCGCCGTTGAAGAAGCGCGGTAATCCGAAGAACACTTCCGCGTCATCGGCATCATGATCTTTATCCCAGGCATTGTAACGGCTGTTGTCGGTAGCATCCTGAATGTATTCGGCATCCAGAATGTTGAATACGTGGAAGAACAGGTTCATTTTGATACCACCCAGATCAAACGGCAATGCATAACTTGCGTGGAAGTCGGACACGAAGTAGGAAGGAGCTTCCCAGCTCTGTTTTCGATCATCTGGTTTAGTCCGGGAGAACGGATCCCAATTCGCATAGTAACGATCGTAGTAGCGGCCCACTAACTGCAGGGAGAGACCTTTAATGGGATAGAAGTTCAGTCCCAGAGCCAGAGAGGTTTGCGGCTGGTCACCCACCTTCAGGTTTTTGACGTAGTAATGATATTCCACATCGGTGCCAGTACCACCACTGTAGTCTTTGTACAGACCATTGACGTCATCGGTGTAGTACCAGTTACCAAAGGAGATGGCTCCATCCAGGCGGAACCAGCGAATCGGACGATAAGCACCTTCCAGTTCCACACCCTGATGGACCGTGTTCATTCCGGACAGGAAGATGAGACCTTCGGTGCCATCAGGCAGTACAAAACCGCGGGTGTATGCCCGGTCGTTCCAGATGGTGTGATACACGTTAAATTTGGTCGTCAGATTGCCATTCAGAGCATAATAATTTACACCGCCCTCGAAGGAATAGAATTTCTCGTTTTTCGGATCCTTGGCGATGGTGCCGGTGCGGTCGTTAATTACATTATCGAAAATGGGCACTTTGCTCACGTAACCGGCATTCACAAATACATCAAGGCTTTTGCTAATCAGATAGCTGGCACCACCTTTTACCTGGAAGCCAGTAATCCAATTGGGTTTCAAAACCAGTTCATGTCCGGTACCATCATCCTTGAAATGGTTGGTATGGGAGTATTTAATTCCGGAATATCCGAACATCCCATAAACCGTGTAATTTTTTCCTTTGTATTCTCCCTGAGCAAAACCACCAATCCAATCCACGGTATTGGTAAAGTAGTAAGCAATCTTATCTCCCAGACGTTTTTTGCGGGATTCATCTGTTTTGTCGAAATCGTTCGCATAATCCACATAGTACTGACCACCCAGCAGATCGCGCACTTCCCGGAAGTGTTCGATTTCTGCGGTACGCCAGTCAATACCCACGTTCAGTTTAAAGTTATCTGTTAC
>JALWDQ010000751.1:0-1039 GCA_027039625.1 Calditrichia bacterium
TGAATGAATTCCTTCCAATTGCACCATTTTACGTTGTTTCATAAAACATTCCCAATCACTTCACATGACCTAAATCGTGGTTGAGGAAAACCTCGACGAGGCAAGCCTCAAAGAGGTAAACCTCAAGGAGGTAAACCTCAACGGAAATTAAAACACAAATTCCAGCCCAAAATAAACCGTTCTCCGCAACGCAAAATTGTTGTTGTTGCGGGAATCCCAGTAAGTGGAAGAGCGGGTGTAGTAGCTGGCCGTACCCGGATTTGTGGGAGAGCCGGTGCGCGTATAGCCAGTGAGCACATTTTTGCGGTCGAAAAGGTTTTTCACTTCCACAAAGAAACGGAATTGGTGGTGGAGGAAGGGCCACACTTTGGTGGCGCGCAAATCAAACCGATGGGAAGCAGGCCAGCGCGCAGAGTACGGTTTCACAATCACACCCCCGGGAATGGTGGGCGTATAGGGTAAACCACTCTCTCCGTAATAAATGAGGGTGAAGTAAAGATTCTCCAGCCAGTACACTCCCAGAAAATGGGGGCCACTCTTCCGGGGCACATTGTACTGAAAGCTTCCGCGAAAGACATGGGTTTGATCCCAGGGCGCACGGGTTTCCTGCTTGGGTAAATCCTCTTCGGTGGCACCGTACCAGTAGCCATCCCAGGAGGTGGGAAGCAATACTTTCGCCGAAGAAAGGGTGTAGTTAATTTCGAATCCCCAATTGCCCACCATACGGCGCTTAATATTCACATCCACACCGCGTGCCGAACCAAAATTGTTATTCACAAACACAGCATAGGTAAAGGGGTTGTCCCGCCCGGGATCGGAATAGGCCGGCACCACCACCGACCCCACCTGATTGGTGGTTTCCTTGGACCAGAGGTTGATTTTTATACCCAGGGAATTGCCCACCTGCTGCTGCAGACCAATCTCGTACTGCACGGCCTTTTCCGGCTGCAAATTGGGATTCCCGATAATGTTGCCGCGAATGATGCTCACCTCCCGATTATCTCCAGAAGCCCGGTACAAATCCCGGTAATTGGGATTC
>JALWDQ010000751.1:1049-2796 GCA_027039625.1 Calditrichia bacterium
GGTTTGTTCTCCCAGCGGATCGAAGGGGTTCGGCCAGAATTCCCCACCGGAATCCAGATAATCCAGCCGCACTCCCAGATTGATGATGAGCTTGTCGTACTCGGATTTCAACTGGGCGTACAGGGCACCTTCTTTGGGAACGCGGTGGTAAATGGTGGGGAAGGGATCCACCTCAGAGATATTTTGATAGGAATGGTAGTGCAAATCGATGTAATTAAACTGGGCACCGGTTTCGATCTTGTGCAAAGGATGAAACTGGCTGGTGAGGTCGAAGCGGAATTCGTAATTGGTGCTGTTGTCCCCGGAATACCAGCGGTTATCTGCTTTCAGGTAGAAGGCGTTCTCGAAGGGATCGCGCACCGCCAGAGTGCTGGCGTAGGGAATGTATTCTTCCGGCTGTTTCAAATTGTCGGGTGGCGGCTCGAAAATATTCCACCAGCTGGCGTATTTCTGCTCGTAATCCCGCAGAATGCGGATGCGGCGTCTTTCGTAGAAGCGGGAGATGCGCAAATCGTAAAAGGTGGTTTTCGAAAGCGTATGGTTGATGGTGAGTGTTTGTTTGTTACTTCCCAGAATTTGCACATTTTGCCCGCGCATGTTGTAATCGTAATAAGCGTTGAAGTTGTTGTACTGCCGGTAGCGCTGGTCGTAGAGGGCACTAAAGCGAATCTTCAGCACCGGAGAGGCATGCAGGGTCAATTTCCCGAAGAAATTGTAGTAATTATTCCAGCCCAATCCCACCCAGCCGCGGTAGATGTCCACCGGGTTAATGGTACGCCCGTCCGGGCCGCGTACCTTTTTCCAGTTGCGGCCAAGATTTTTTTGCACCGAATCCAGTTCCCCATATTTCAGGTAGCCGGAAATGATTTCCTGCGAGGTGGGCAAGGTGAGGGTGGAATCGGGAACACCGTCGTTATTAGTATCCAGTTGAATGGTGCGGTAATCGTTCCACAATATATCATCAAACTCCAGGGTGGTGCCCCGCTGCCAGTTCACTTCTCCGGAAAAGAAAAAGGTTAATTTTTTGGCGGTGAAGGGAACAGTACCGCTCCAGGAGCCCTGGAAATTTTGCCGTCGCAGAGCGTTGCCCTTGGCCGTAGCCAGCGCCGAAACGCCGAAGGGCTGGGAGGTGTAGTAGCGCAGGGAACCGGAGGTTCGCACCCGGCCTTCGCGGGTGGAAAGGTTAATCACCCCCGATAGGGCATTGCCGTATTTGGCACTGAATCCACCGGATTCGATGGAGATTTGCTCAATGGCAGCTTTGCTAATCTGGGTGCCAAATCCACCAAAAATGGGATTGGAGACCTTCACTCCGTCAATCATCAGCGCTACTTCGTTGTTGCGTCCCCCGCGCAGACGAATATCGTCAATACCGCGGATGTTGTACCCGGCCTTGGCGTTGGGAGTATTGGTGAGCACCGAAACATTGGATTGAGTGGAAAGAATTTCCTGCAAATTTTCGATGGGCATCTCCCGGATTTCTTCGGCACTCATGGTGGTAATTTTGGCTGTAGCATCTTTTTGAATCAGCGGTCGTTCTGCCACCACCTCGATGGCTTCGCCCAGCTCCAGCGCTTTTTCTTTTAAAACAAACTTCACCCGGGTGGTTAAATCGGGCTGCACCATTACATTTTTCAGTTTCATCGTCTGGTAGCCAATGTAGGAAGCCGTCAGGGTGTAGGTGCCCGGCGGGACGTTGAGGATAAGGAACTGGCCATCTTCATCGGTGCTGGCGCCGAGGTAAGTC
>JALWDQ010000752.1:0-2792 GCA_027039625.1 Calditrichia bacterium
ACAATGAATAAAATAAACATATTTATGGCGATGAATTTCAAATTTGTGGACATCCGGAAAAAGAAGACAATTACTCTTCGAAAAGAAAGATTTGGCTTTCCCGGCTAAAATGGAGCTATTTGTTATTGCTCTTCCGAAGGGAGCGTGCAGAATTTCGGTAATCAGGGGGTTCTTTAAAAAGAATTGATTTGGTATCTATTTTCAGATTCAGAATACGAACGTTTGTGTTGAAAATTGGTGCTCTTCTGGATGCAGTGTTTAAACACTTTTTCTGTTGTTTTTTTGGGAATTAAGAAAGGAGATTAAAGTGCGCAAATTCCCTCATTTTTACGTGGGCACCTCTGGATGGAGCTATCGCCACTGGGTGGGGAAATTCTATCCGGAGGATTTGAAATCCCACCAGTTTTTCCAGTACTACGCCCGGCACTTTTCGGCGGTAGAGCTGAATTCCAGTTTTTATCATCTACCCCGGGAAGCTACGGTGCGCAATTGGTTACAGAAATCTCCCGAAGAATTTCGTTTCTGTGTGAAATTGAGCCGATTCATTACCCATCAGAAAAAATTAGTAGAATTCCAGGAACCTTTGGAACGGTTTTTTACCATTTTTCACCCTTTACAACCGAAGATGGGACCGGTGCTGATTCAATTGCCCCCCAGTCTGGCATTCGAAGCGGAACGCCTGCAACCGTTCCTCAAATATTTACAGGAGTACTATTCCCCTTACCGCTTTGCTGTAGAAGCTCGCCACAAGAGCTGGGACTCCCGGGAGGTGGCGGAATTTCTGGGGCGTTATGAGGTGGCTCTGGTGTATGCAGATTCCGGAGGTCGCTTCCCTACGTTCGATTATCCGGTAACGGAGTTTGCTTATTTTCGTTTTCATGGACCGGGGCGTTTGTATGCATCTAATTATTCCCGGGAACAACTGGTGGAATTCGCTGAGAAAATACGTGAATTATTGGAAGAAGGAAAAGCGGTATGGGCATTCTTCAATAACGATGTAGGTGGATATGCCGTGGAAAATGCGCAGATGTTGCAGGAATTGGTAAACGGAGATTAAGCGGATGAAGCGAATTCTAACCGGCAGGGATGCCTATTTTTTGGTGGTGGGGAATATTATCGGTATTGGCATCTTTACCACTCCGGGATATGTAGCCAACCATATCCCGGTTCCCGGGATGTTGCTGATGGCCTGGCTGTTGGGCGGTGTAATCGCTTTTCTGGGGAGTGTGACTTACTCCGAGCTGGCAGCCCAATTCCCCCGGGCGGGCGGAGATTACCATTTTCTGACCCATGCTTTCCATCCCCTGTACGGCTTTCTGTTTGGATGGGCTGCTTTTCTGGTTACTTATACCGGCTCTATCGCTACCCTCTCCGTTGGTTTTGCGCATTATTTTATGAATATTTTCCATTCCTCTGGAAAAACCATTTCTCCAGCTTTAAATGTGTTGGGATGGGAACTCACTCCTATTAAACTGGTCGCCATAGCTGTTACGGGAATATTAACTCTGGTGAATGCTCGGGGACTCCGTATTGGCGCCCGCTGGCAAACGGGATTGACCGTTCTATCCCTGGCGACCTTGTTGGGATTTATTGTATTAGGCGGAAGTTCAAATCAGGCGCAACCCAAGTATTTATCCCCCATTCTCCCCGAACATGTTTCTCTGGAATTGCTCACCGGATTCGGCGTGGCGTTGATGGGCATTTATTTTACCTATTCCGGGTGGACGACCATAGTGTACGTGGCAGGGGAAGTTCGGGAACCGGGGCGTATCATTCCCCGGGCTATGATAATGGGGGTGGTTACGGTAACCGTGTTATACGTGCTCATAAATGGTGTGTATTTGCTGGCTGTGCCAATTTCCCAAATGAAAAATATAGTGGATGTAGGATATCGGGCGCTGGTGGTGTTACGTGGAGAGCGCTGGTCACTTTTCTTTTCCGGAATGATTATGCTGGCGGTTCTCAGTACGTTGAATGCAACCATCCTCTCCGGTGCCCGCATTTATTACGCTATGGCACGGGATGGATTATTCTTCCCGGGAGCGGGTTTGTTGCATCCCCGGCGTCAGGTACCGGTGGCAGCCCTCTGGTATCAGTTCCTCTGGAGTATGGTGCTCATTCTCAGCGGTACGTTTAATCAACTTTTAACTTATACGGTATTTGTGATGGTAGGATTTGCAGCATCTTCCGGCATTGGTTTGTTTATTTTGCGGCACAAGAGGAATGGCGCTACAGATACATATCGAGCCTGGGGTTATCCCTGGAGTGTGCTTGGTTACGTGGGCATCACCGTGGGAATTATGGTAAGCGTGCTATTAAATCACCCCTGGCAGGCAGGATGGGGCGTGCTGGGTACCCTATCGGGAGTGCCGGTGTATTATCTCTTCCGGAAATATGCCCGCAAATAGAAAAGCTCCGAAAGGATCACATTCGGAGCTTTTACGAAAGAGATGATGATGTGCCCGCTTAACTTTCCATGCGCACAACATTACTTGCCTGATATTTTCCGTTTTGTCCCAGTTTTAGATCGTAGGAAACCTTTTCCCCCTCTTTCAGGGTCTTAAATCCTTCCATCTGGATGGCGCTGTAATGCACAAAAACATCATCACCACCTTCATCGGGGACAATGAATCCCCAGCCCTTACTTTGATTAAACCATTTGACAGTACCTGTTGGCATAAAACACAGTACCTCCTCTAAAACCAGACTTCTATCCTCTCCATCAGGGAAATCTTGTGGATTTTTTTTATCGCGGGGTGATGGAGAGAAAATATCCACAAGATGCTTAAATA
>JALWDQ010000753.1:0-2789 GCA_027039625.1 Calditrichia bacterium
AAGGGCTGCTTCCAGTGGCTTGCGGGTGTTTCAGGTATTCAAAGAGCGGCCTATTCTGACTGTGCGCTCAGTGGAAAAGCGTACGGGGCTTTCATTCCCGGCTGCTAGCAGTTCGGTTCGAAGGCTCGAACGGCTTGGAATTGTGCGTGAGATCACCGGACGACGCCGGGACCGTGTGTATGCCTACGATGAGTATGTGGCTATCCTGAACGAGGGGACGGAAAGCTGAGGGGGAGGGGAAGCGAGCTCATCCTCAATTCGAAAGTCTCACTGAAACCACTCGCAAAAGGGGGAGCGTTTCTCGGGGCGAGCGGGAAAGGCAAGCGACGTTTGTTCGAATCTGAAAACCTGGCCCATTGGTCCTTATGAGGAGTGCACGGCCGGACTGCAGGACAAACAGAGGCCGGGTCGCCCTGCGCCGATTCTTCCGGCGGGTTGTTTTGGGTCGGACGCAGGAAATCTCAGCGGGGGATTCGATCGAGACTATCCCTTGAATGCGATGCTGGTTTGAGAAGGGTGAGGGGAACCGCAAATGAACGCAAATGGACGCGAATGGGGCAGAAACAACAGGTATTTGCGTTTATCCGCGTCCATTCGCGGTCAGGACGAGCGGAACCGGAAATGAACGCAAATGGACGCGGATGGGACGGGAACCACAGGTATTTGCGTTTATCCGCGTCCATTCGCGGTCAGGACGAGCGGAACCGCAAATGAATGCAGATGGACGCGAATGGGATAGAAAGAACAGGTATTTGCGCTTATCCGCGTCCATTTGCGGTGGGCCTTCGTTCTTTTCGATTCCCAGTACAGATTTTCGGAAAGCGTGGGCAACGACCGCAGTTCCTGTACTTGGTGCCGCTGAAGGGGCAATCTGCCGCGAACGGTTGCTCGGAGGTTCGAACCTGGCGGGATTTACCCTACTGATCCATGCTCCCGAGGTACTTCTCTTTAGTCGGAATTTGTTGGTGCACGTCGTCGCAGGGGGGAAATTCATTGGCTCAAACGAGATCGGTAGTAATGCGCCCAGGGTTTGGTGGGTGCACGCTTCTACCTCGGCGCTGGGGGTTCGACCCTGGCGCACAATTAGCGTTTTTCGAATACTTGGCATGACGAACAAGCAAAACAGCGCCACTTTCCATAAAGCAAAGCGAACCGTTGAACGAGGGAATTGTAGTGGACAGCAAAAGCAAGGAGATCCACCGACTCCTCCGGGAGACCTGCGACTTCACCGTTCGCATTCCCATGCTCGGCAAGATCGAATCTCTGAACGCCCCCGTGGCAGCAGCGCTGCTGTTTTACGAGGTGAGGAGAAGGAGGATGGGGGAGAAGTAAAGCTGTGGCGAGTCAAGCGGCCTTGTGGGCCGTGGGAGGTCAGACGGGACAATGTGGGGCCATGCCCAGCTTGACATGTAGCGTCCTGTTTTGTACCTTGGAAGCGGTATGAGGTGCGTATCATTTGAACTATTCCTGAAGCGGGAGGGAGCAACGGACGCCAGGGGATGCGTTCTGTAGAGCGCGGCACAGCGTTTGCAGCATTGTTGAACCACGGGGCGGAGCACCCGCACTTTGCCTTGATTCCGTCCAAGCTGAACGGGTTTTCCCTCCCGGCCGGGAACGCAGTTTGAAGCCGGAAAAGCGGCAAACGGGATTTGGCCTGCGAGTGAGATCAGGGGGAGGCTTTGTTCGTCACCCAAGGGGTCTCAGGGCACAAACACGGGGGTCTCACACTGCGGGGACTGCGACGAGACAGCACGTGTTGAAAGGGGACGACTGTGCTGCGTGACTCCCGTTGAGAGCATAAAGAGTGCTTCCGCGGTTGGCACTGCAGCACGGGGAGAAAAAAACGTGCCTGAATCACCGGCGAGCGAGGTCCTGAAAAAGATCGGCGAGCTCCGCGATCTCTACTACCGCCTGATCCTGGTGGTGGGGCCAGCGGGAACCGGCAAAACCCGCGTACTACGGGAAGTTGCGGCGAACAACTCCGCGACACCGATCAACGTGAGTCTCGAGCTATCTCACCGAATGCTGGACTTGACCCAGCGTCAGCGAGCTCTGCAGATGCCGAAGCTTCTGGGCGAAATCGTGGATGACGCGCCGGGGGAACCGGCCCTGCTGGACAACACCGAGATACTTTTCGACCCCGCATTGGAGCAGGATCCTTTGCGACTGCTGGAATGGCTGTCTCGAAGGAAGACGATCGTAGCCACGTGGAATGGGTCTGTTGCGCAGGAGTACCTGTTCTACGCCGTACCCCATCATCCCGAGTACCGGCGTTACCCGACGAATGACCTAATCATCGTTTCTACGCTCGATATTGGATCCACCTCGCCGGGAGAAAGGCATCAAACCGCTTGAGCTGGGTTTGAGTGATCATCACACTGCTGGAATTACCCCAAATCCGGAAACTGATTTCCGGGATTCTTCAAAGTGGTTTCGTAAATGGTTATGAAGTGCTTGTAGTTTTGCGGCGTAAGCCTTATATTCTCCATGAGTTAACGAAGAACGGAGGGTATGGCTTATGCGTCCTGTACCAGCACCACCGGTTCCGAGAATCGCCGAAAAGTTGGGTCTGAAAAATACCCGGTATCTGCCCCCGTTTTCGGGACGAGAGCTGCGTTGGGTCAAACAACAACGAGACCTGTTCGAGCGTTACAATCCAGTTCACGCCTGCAACAACCCAAAGAAGATGACGGCCTACAACACACGCACCCAGTTCAACCAGCGGAACCTGACCAACTTCGGTGGTCTATTCCTGCCGCTTCTCTTTGCTGAGCGCCTGGGGTTGCGTG
>JALWDQ010000754.1:0-2787 GCA_027039625.1 Calditrichia bacterium
GCTCCGGCGGTAGCCAGATTACCAAATTGGACGAAATAAGGCCCCTTAAACACTTCGATACCTTCTACCACCTCGGGAATTAAAAAATGCAAATCGGCATACCCCTGGCCATGCCCATGGGTGACCATGTTCACGGGAATGCCATCCACATCAATGGCAACGTCTGTTCCATGGTCGGCGTCGAACCCGCGCAGGAAGATTTGCTCTGCTTTTCCACCTCCCGCGTGCTGAGCAATGAACAATCCCGGCACCATCTTCAGCATGTCCTGTGCCGAGCGGGTGGGACGGATTTTAATATCAAATTGTCGTACGCTGCGTGAAGAAGCGGCAGAATACACCCGCTCTCCCTCCACCAGCACCTGCTCCAGAGGTATGGGCCGGGGCTCCAGATTAAACTCCACCCGGGTAATTTCCCCGGCACGCACCAGAATCGATTTTTCCTGAGGCTGATAGCCCATATAGCTCACCCGCAACAGGTAGTGGCCTTCATCCAATCCCGAAAGAAAAAAATGCCCCAGGGAATCTGTGGTAGTACCCAGGTGTTTCCCGGGGACTTCGATTTCCGCACCAATCAAAGGATCGTGGGTGCGAGCATCCTTCACAAGCCCTTTAATTGTACCGGTGAGGTGAGCGAAGGCAGGAGTTAGAAAATTAATGCACAAAAGCAAGGTAAGGAGGGAGCGCAAAATGAGTTGCATAACAAGCTCCTTTTGCTGGCTAGCACCCGACACATTATGTTACAAGCGTTACTTTCTTAGCAAAAAGTAACACCTTTTTCTAAATATTACTACTTTCGAGGAAGAAAGTCAAGGTTTTGTGATAAATTTCCTTTAGTAGTGGGTTTTAATGTGGCCTATTTTTCTTCAGGAAATGTTTTTATTTGAATATTAATGAAAGAAACTTGGAGGGATTGATTTCACTAGAGGCAGATTGTGTTACCCGGAATATATCGAGTTAACCGCAATGAACAAACAATTGCATCCCTCTATCGTTCTGAGTAGCATGACACCTCAGGAGAGACCAGATACAAATAGACAAATTTCAACAACAAATCCCAAATCACAAATCCCTGATTTAGAAAAACCGCAGCGTTCGAAGGAGTCCTTTGAGAATCGCAGCGAGCGTAACGAAATTTCAAATAAGCAAATTCCAAACAATAAACTAAAATTTTATTATTGTTAATTCGTGTTTATTCGTGTGATTCGTGGTTTCAATATTGTTTCGCCCCTTTAGGGCTCCAATTTTGGTTGTGCTCTATTCCCAGGGCTTTGCCCTGGGCTCTTCATGTGTGAGTGCTTCGCACTCTTGATGAAACAACGTTTCATTTTCACTTTTTTGCATTTTTGTTGGCTTTTTAGTCCTGCTAAAAATTGTTTTGTTTTCCAGCAACGAATTGTGCCAATTTAAACGAACCTACCTAATTCAGAGGTCTTAATTAAAAAATTCAAATCTCAAATTCCAAAATAAAAATCACAAATAACAGATTCCAGAGTAACAAGCATTAATTTCAAATAGATTAGCATATTTTTCTGATTGAATTACGTTTTCATTCGTGTTTATTCGTGTGATTCGTGGGCAAGCATCCACTCGTGTAATTCGTGGTTGTGTGTTCATTCGTGTGATTCGTGGTTAATAATTCGTGGGCAAATCTTCCAGCCATTCCATGGCCTCACTTGCAAAACCTTCCCTCCCTTTCGCTCAAGATAGGAAAATGAACGCTTTAAATATTGAACGCTTCTTTAAATTTCTGGAAAAAGCTCTTCTTTTTAGGCGGGTTTACATTTTCCAGCTGGCTGAGTTCCTGCAACAGCTCCCGTTCGCGAGGAGTCAGCTTAGTGGGAGTCCAGACTTTAACTTCGATCAACAAATCTCCCCGGCGATAGCCATGAAGTTCCGGGAGACCTTTTCCCCGCAACCGGAAGACTTTACCACTCTGGGTTCCCGGAGGAATGTTAATTTTTACCAATTTATTTCGTTTTTTGCCATCGTAATTCTCCAGTTCCAGAGTGGGAATTTCCACATCCGTTCCCAGAGCCACCTGCGGAAAACTCAACGACAGCTCGTAAATGACATCGTTCCCGTTACGGGTAAAGAAGGGATGCGGTTTTTCCTGAATCACCACAATCAAATCCCCGGCAGGCCCCCCATTGGGTCCCACATTTCCCTTACCCCGCAGGGTGAGATAATTACCCTCGGAGACACCGGGAGGGATGGAAACCTCGATGGTTTCTTCGCCGTGTACGCGTCCCTCTCCACGGCACACCGGACAGGGATCGGTAACCACCGTCCCGGTACCACCGCATCGCGGGCAGGTGGTAATGTTCACGAAGCGCCCGAAAATGGATTGGGAGACTTCGCGCACTTCTCCGCTTCCATGGCACATGGGGCAGGTCTGCGGTCGGCTTCCCCGGGCAACACCGCTTCCCCCACATTCCTCACAAACCACCTGCTTTTTAATTTTCAATTGTTTGGTCACTCCACTGGCAATTTCTTCCAGAGAGAGTTTCAGACGAATCTGCAGGTCGTTGCCACGGCGTTTCCGGGGACCGGAAGAACGGCGGGTGCCACCACTAAAAAATTCTTCAAAGATACTGCCCAACCCACCTCCAAAGGCTTCCCGGAAAATATCGAAGGGATCCTGGTACGCCCCGCCACCGGCGGCACCTCGCACGCCTTCGTGGCCAAACTGATCGTAACGGGCGCGCTTCTCCGGATTGCTTAACACCTCGTATGCTTCGGCAACCTCTTTAAATTTCTCTTCCGCTTCTTTATCCCCCTGATTGCGGT
>JALWDQ010000755.1:0-2783 GCA_027039625.1 Calditrichia bacterium
ACCAGAAAGATTGTCATTACAATGGCCAGGTAAATATTCCGGCGGTATTTTCCTTCCATCTCTTTCTCTTTTGTTACACTGGCCAGGCTGGCAGCACGGAATTCACCCATCGGTACTTTGAATTGCCCTTCCATTTTTATGTGATGTGCCTGCCCCTCCGGTATGGCTGCTCGGGAATCGAACTCCACAGCCAGCGTTCCTTCCACCTCTTTATTCTCATCAATATGGGTAAACACAATTTTTCCGTTGATGTTGTGGGTAGAGATGCTAACTGGCTGGAGCATTGCGTTATGAGCTAAAAAAATCCGGTCCTCCGCACCCCGCCAGACAACACTATCCGGAAGGGAATCGCCCAGATCAATAAACAAATCGTAAAATTGATGATTTTTCGACGAACCCACTTCGAAAATGAGAAAGCGGAGAATATTGCCCGTTCCGCGCTCCAGTTGAGGATATAGGAAATGAGAAATTCCCTTTTTATTTTGAACCTGAGCCGTAGTATCGAACCGAACCGCCACCCGCCGGTACAGCAGCGCTTCGCGAATGTGATATTGCACAGAGGGCTGGTTATCGATGGAAAGGAAAAAACTACCAAAAGAAATGTCGCTGGCCTGTATCGTGCCTCCCTGTACAAAACTACCCCCCACAAACAATACCACCAGCCACCTTAGTATGGCGAAATTCACCTCCAAATTCCGAAGCCTATTTGTTATTTTCCTCATCGCACTCTGTCCGTTTATTTAAAAAATTTTTATCTCCTGTTTCCATCTCTGAAAAAGTTGCTTTTCATTCTTCCATGATTCACCAGACAAAGAACCATCCGTTTCACATACAACGAAATTTCTTCCCTGTATTTCGCCCTGAAACAACACTGTTTTAATGCTTCCGACTCTCAAGTTCTTTCAACCGTTTTTCCACTTCAGCATCTCGTCGAAGCGTTCCTTTATGATATTTTAATAAAAATTCCCGTGCCTGTTCCTCTCTTCCCGTTTCCTGATAAATAATTCCCAGCCATTTGTACGTTTCCATAAATTGAGGATTCAATTGGAGTGCCTTTTCCAGAACCAGCTCTGCCCGGGTGGTATCTCCCTGCTGGAACAAATATTTTCCTTTTTCCACCCACAGCGGTACGTATGTACTGTCCTTCTGCAACCCCAGATCAATCTGTTCCATAGCCTGTGCTTTTTTCTGCCGCAACCAGAAGTACCGGGCTCGGTAGAGGAAAACTTCCATGGCAGCAGGATTTAACTGAAGCGCCCGATTTAAATGGCTCAATCCTTCATCCTGTTTTCCGGTACGAAAAAGGGCAATTCCCAGCGCGCGCTGTAAAGTAAAGTCGTTGGGAGAGAGGTGTAATGCTTTTTTCAGGAAAGGCACGGCGCGCGCGTATTTTTCCGCTTCGAAATAGGCTAATCCCAGCAACCGGTTAATTCGAGGCGAAGAATTCCCGCTTCGGGTAAATGCTTTCACCTCTTCCAGAGCCAGCAACGGCCGTTGAATCCCTAGATAAGCCTCCGCCAGATCCAGATGGTATTCCATAGAATCGGGGTATTCTTCCACCAGAGATTTTACAATTTCCACAACCTTGCTGTATTGATGACTCTGCAAATACAAAGGGGCAAGTAATCGCCATACTTCCGGGTAATACGATTTGTAACGCAGGGCCTTTTCGTAAGCCACAATTGCCGAATCGGTCTCACCCACCATCTGGAAAATTCGCCCTTTCACGTAATAAAACGGTGCATATTCCGGTTTCAGAGCGATGGCTTTGTTTAATTCATCCAGTGCTTTCTGATATTCGTGCGCCTCCAGTTCATTGAGTGCATTGTTGTAATGTTCGAAAGACGATACGCCGCTCTCTGCCGGTTTCTGGACCACTCTGGAACCACTACACCCCCAGAACAACCATATTCCGGTTAAAAGCACCCCTGCAAGAATTTTATTTTTCATAAGCTACATTCACTATCATCGTTAAAAAAATTTGCCACAACGCATACCCTGCTCCCGTCCCAACCATGGCCGCTATTAAATTAAACCAGGAGACTTCGTGCCGGGTCAACATAGCAGATAAGAAGTAGAAAATTATCGGAAATCCAATAACTATGCCTATTGCTGGCAAAATATGACTCGAACGCCGATGCTTTCGATATCTCCAAAAAGATATAATAAATCCCGCAGGCACAAAAGCAAAAACTTCTTTCAAAAGGATAATCAGAAATTCCAGGCGCTCCTGTTGCACTAGGTGAAAAATCTGTTGGGATTGGTTCTCGCTAATGTGAGAAAGGAAGTTGATATGAGTGACGGGAGCCACCGGCATCAACAAACGATTCACCAGAAACAGAAAATAAACCACACTCATAAAACGAAAATAAATAATATGGTATTCCAGTGGGAAATGCCGATAGAACACCTGCTGCACTGCTCTTTCACGAACTTTCCAGAGAATCATTCCCAGAAGAATACCTTCCATCCCCAGCAGCACATCTACAAAAGAATGATTCCGCTGGGGAAGTAGAAGCTGGTAAGCTTCCAGCACCACCGGTACCAGAAACACCAGCGTTGCAACCACCATTAAGCGAATTGCGGAAATGCGCCTTCGGTGATAGCGAGATAGTCCCACAAACAGGAAATAGCTCCAGGAACCGTACAACAACGTATTCCATAATAAACCGCTTATGGGATATTCCACCCGAAAGAAGTTGCGCTGCAACTCCAGGATTTGCTGCCGGATAGAATTTGCCGAAAGCTGGAAAGTAAAAGGGACGGATTGAGCCACAAAGATG
>JALWDQ010000756.1:0-8699 GCA_027039625.1 Calditrichia bacterium
GAACCAATGCCGGAAATTTGTGGTGCTGGAAGGTGGATGGCAGCCTGTTGAACGGTTTTCCGGTAGCACTGGGTGGCCAGATCTGGGGCAGCCCAACCCTGGGCGATCTAAACGGCGACGGCACACCTGAAATTTTGGTAGGGAATACTGCGGGCCATCTCTTCGTGGTGGCTCCGGATGGAACCATTCTCCACGACTGGGACATCGGGGAATTCATTTACAGCACGGTGTCGCTGGCCGATCTGGATAATAACGGCACGCCGGAAATTATTTTCGGCACTTTCTCGGGAAATCTCCACGTGCTGAATCCGGATGGTAGCAACTTTTCCGCTTTTCCCTATGCAATGGGAACCATGGAGCGAGTGATGGGAGGCTGCGCCGTGGCCGATTTGAACGGTGACGGTTACCGCGAAATTGTGGTCACCACCCAGAACAAACATATTTATGCCTTCGACCAAAACGGGAATCTGGTGAGCGGATTTCCCGTTACTACCAACGCTCCTCTGTTCGCCGCTCCGGTGATTGCCGATTTTTCGGGCAACGTCCGGATTATTGCCGGAGATGCCGGAGGTACAGTGTACCTGATTAAACCGGATGGCAGCCTGGAGTATTCTCTGGATGCCGGAGCTCCCGTGCGTGCCCCAGCCGGGCTGTGCGACGTATCCAGCGACGGCGTTCCCGAAATATTTGTACCCACCCAGAGCGGCGAAGTCGCTGCCTGGGATTGGCAGGGAAATTCCCTGAGCGGATTTCCCCTCCCATTTAACGGTGGTGCCGTGACCCAGCCGGTGTTTGCCGATGTTACCGGAGACGGAGCGCCAGAGATGGTTCTGGCAGCTCTGTCCGGAGAAATTTACACTTACAACTTCTCCTCCGCCAGTTGGGTTACGGGATTCCCAGTAACCATTGGCGGGCAGACGAAATCTACCCCCACGGTGGTCGATCTGGATGGAGATGGAGATCTGGAAATTGTGACGGGGACCAACAACAGCGTGGCAGTTCTGGACGTGAGGTTTCCTAACGCCGACGCCGAAAGTTACTGGCACACCTATCAGGGAAATCCGGCCCATACCGGCTATTACGGCGATGCACTGGTGGGCATTCCCCATCGGCAGGAAAGCAAAATCCTGCGGTACGCCCTGTTTCCCAATTTCCCCAATCCGTTTAATCCCAGTACCACCATTCGTTACTCCCTCAAGAAAACCAGTTTGGTGCGCCTGGAGGTTTATAACGTGCTGGGCGAACGGGTAGCGGTACTGGTAAACCAAAAACAGGGAGCGGGACTCCACCGGGTGCAGTGGGATGCTCGCCATTTACCTTCCGGTATTTATTTTTGTCGTTTAAGAGCCGGTGAATTCCAGGCCGTACACCGCATGTTATTGATGAAATAAGGAAATTCTTCCGGATAAGAAAAAGGTGAGATTCATTTGTTCTCGTACGTACTTATTTTCCTGTTAGCCATTGTCACCTCTGCCATCAGCGTGGTAGTGGGTCTGGGGGGTGGGCTTTTGCTCATCCCCCTTATCGTCCTTATTTTCGACCTTCCATTGAAACATGTGGCGGGAACCATGCTTTTTGCCATGGTTCCTTACACCCTTGTGGCCATTTACCGCAATCGGCAGCACGGTTATGTCAATTTCAAAATCGGATTGACCATGGAAATGGGTTCCGTTACGGGGGTTATGGTCGGAGCACATTTTTCCGCACTGCTGCCAGATCTGGAGCTGAAAATTCTTTTCGTGCTGGTGGTATTGTATTTAATGGTTACTTTGAGAATTCCCAACAATTCGCCGTACAATTATGTGGCACGGTTATTCCGTTTGTTTAACCATTTGCCTCCTTACGGGAGGTTCAGGATATCCTCAGAAACCACCCAGCAGCTCAGTATTACAGCACTTTTTCTGGTAGGATTTCTGGCTGGGGTATTCAGTGGCATGCTGGGTATTGGTGGGGGATTTCTGAAAACACCGGTACTGCTGGTCGGGGTAAACCTGCCACCCAAAATGGCGGTGGGAACTTCGTTATTCATGATTTTCATTACCGCTAGCGCTGGAGCGTTTACTCACGCTTTGCTGGATCACATCAATTTCCACATCGGCCTAACCATAACCGCAGGTATGATCATCGGTGCCTACCTGGGTACAGGAGTCTTTCGCAGGTTGCCCGAACAGCGCATTAAAACGTACATCTTCTTTGCCATGCTGGTAGCCGCTATACTGGGCCTTTTCCGATGAAGCAATTCTTTAAATCAACTAAAATTCTACGCCCACGCCTAATAAAATCTGGCGAGGATGATCATAAATCTGTTTCCCCAGAATTACCCAGTACGCCTGTCCATTGGCAATATTTATAGCCCGGTACATCTCCAGAAACTTTTCTCCATACTTCTGCACATAATAAAAATTCTCGTATTCGGCAGGATTATTGATGAATCCATCCTTTGTGGGCGATCCGGTCGCTTCGTACACATTCAGCACATTTTTCCGGTTAAACAGGTTGTAAATCTGGAGAAATAGTTTTAACTGAAAACGGGAAGCAATCCGGAAGGTTTTATCCAGAGAAAAATCTACCGTATATACCCAGGGTGTAAAGGAGGAGTTGTGCGGTTCAATCTCTTTTCTGAACTCCCCCAGCATGTAATTTACCCCTACACCATAAGGAGGAAGCGGTTGATTGACATATTCCAGTTGTGTGTATGGATGGCCGCTATTCATTTTAAAAATGATACCGACACCGCTTTGTTGCAGAAATGAGAGAGGTGCTTCATTGAAAAAGCGATAATCCAGCACCACAACCGCCCGGTGACGGATGCCATAATCTAGATTGGTAAACTCATGAGAAGGTTTCTCATGTAAAAATTTATGTTTCAAATACTCCTTTTCGTCAGAGGCCGTTCCTGTGCTGTGTAAAAAAGTGTAATTTCCCTCCATAAGAAGATGATGAAAACGCTGCAGCGCGAAATTGAATTCAACCCCTTTGCTTAAGGAGCGGTCTCCATTGGCAAATCGGGGATAGTTGGTTACGGGGGCTTGAGGTTCCACTTTCTGCAACTTCAGAAAAATCTGATTTTTTGTTTTGCGGTAGAAAAGATCGGCGCTCCACCTTACCAGGCCACCACCTGCTTTGCCGTGAATCATAAGATGATATTTTTCCGTACGCAGGGGATCCAGATCAAATCCGTACTGATTTTGCTGATAATACCAGGTGCCTGTAATCTGGCGATACATCCGATATTCACTGAAATACAGCAGAGATAAACGCGGCGGTTGGGTGTAGGTGCCAAATCCTGCGGAAACCTCCCATTGCCGGGAGAATCGATAATTAAGATTGAAGCGAACATTCCCTAAAAACGGTGCATGGCGTTTTTTCCATTCTTCCGGAGCAATGCGCGACTCTTCCGGATCAAATTCCGGGTTGGCGGGATTTTTTAACCCCCGGTCATCCGTGTCAAAACGGGATAAATTAAATCCCGCAAAAACAGAGGTGGGGCCGAATTCCCAGCGGTCTTCAGCAAAGAGATGGATAAATTTGGGTTTTCGGGCGGCATCTAATCCCTCATCAAGCTTCTGGCCGAAACGATCGTAACCGTAACTGTTACCCATAAATTCCCACCAAAATTCCGGAGGCACCTGGTCTTCTCCACCAAAACGTTCCACCAGAACCATAACTACCGGATCGATTTCAAAAAAGCGCATTCGGTAGCCTTTCCATCCCGCACCTGCCCGGAGGAGGTGTCCCTTCCCCGGCTTCCACTTCAATGCGAACCGAAATCCCACACCTTCCTGGAGGGATTTCTGGAAATTGTTTTTGATTGTGCCCTCCCGGGTGAAGGGAAATCCACAGAAATGGTAATCGTATCCGGGAGACCAGCGCCCGGGATATTGAACTTTACCTCCGGTATGCTGGGCAACCTTTAAACTGTCTTTCCAGGCACGCCAATCGTTTCCAAAATAATCGTCGTTCAATTCTTCGTATTTTTGATGAAAATGGAAACCTATTTCGTAAGAGCCGTTCCTGTGGAATTGGTGAGTAAAATAGGCCGAGAAATAAAACTGATGGTGTTTCACATACTGCTGCCGGGGATTTAGCACATGAAACATCGGGGCATTGTCGTGGTACTGAATCAGATGGGAGAATACACTAATAAGTCGCAGCGAAAGCGGGCCGGTTTTTAAATCCACGGCGGTATTCAGGGCAAAACGTCGGGCACGATTGCCTGGTGTAAATCCATCCGGGTAATGCACCTCGGCAACGGTATCCGGCGGGCCTGGCCGGGGTGTGCTATCCACCAGATCGTAGAACGAAAACCCACGACTGAACCGTTTCTGGGTATCTCCAATATTTTTTCCCTCCAGAGCCACAAAATAGCGAGATGCTCCCCAGAGGGGACCTTCAGCCACCGCCGATACAATTTGATCACGGTACGAATAAGTGCCCAGAAATTCTTTTTCCTGCGGAAAAACTCGATCCGTTCGCGCATTCACCCGGAAGCGATGGCTGCTCCCTCCCGTGCGCAATCGCGCTCTCAGAATCCCGGCATTTCCCACACTGTATCGAGCCGGTACCACATCCGGTAACACCTCCAGAGACTGAAGGGCTTCCGGAATAAGATAGAGGTTGGAGGAATAGTTTAGCGGATCCACCACCATTTCATCTTCCAGATACCATCCCACTTCGTCGGCACGGGCACCCCGCAAATGCCACTGGTTGTTAATGAAATAAAAACCGGAGTACAGGAGGTTTAAATCCGTAAGATCCCGAATGGGGAGATGATGGTAAACAGTGGAAACAAATTCAAATCGGGGAAAGGAAATGGGTTTACTGTTGGTACTATCAACACTCTGGGCAAACAACGAAGTAGCCAGCAAGAGAAGCCATGCAATTCGGCAACGACACATCTATCGCCTCCTTCTTTTATGCACAGCGTATTTTTTAAAATCTGCGTGTTTCACTCCTGCCACAAGCCGGTACAATCGAAATGCGGCTCATGGCAGGTTTATCGAACAGTTATTTGGTTAAAAAGAGACCTCTTCCCAACCGGCTTGTTGATGAAGTTTATCGACCAGTGCCTGGTAGGCTTCCTGTTTTTTCTGATGGAGAATCCGGTCTTTTATTTCATCATGGACTTCTGCCAGGGGACGAGTTTCTTTTTTTCGTTCCTCAACCTTAAGGATGTGGTAGCCAAAGCGAGTTTCGATGATATCGCTAATTTCACCCACCGGGGTGTTAAACGCTGCATCTTCAAACGGTTTGACCATTACCCCACGTCCAAAATCTTTGTATAATCCGCCGTTTTTGGCAGAACCAGGATCCTGGGAATATTTTTTCGCTAATTCGGCAAAATCGGCACCGCTTCGCGCTTCTTCCAGAATTTCTTCCATCTTTTTATGAATTTCCTGTTTCTCTTCGTCGGATTTCCCCTGGGTACTCAGCAAAATGTGCCGTACTGTGGCTGTTTTGTCTTCCCCATACCGCTCTTTGATTTCTTCCTCACTCACCTGGGCTTCTTTTCCAAGGGTATCATCCAGGTAGCGCTCAATCATCAATCCCTTACCCAGCTCATCCATAACATAGTTCACATCCACTCCATTGGATTCCAGCACGTAGCGGAATTTGCCCTTTCCACCAAAACGTTGTGCCTTGGCTTCGAATACACTATCCACCTGGGCGGAATCTACAGAATAACCTGCTTCCTGTGCGGCCATAACCAGCAGTTCCTTATCTGCAAAGTTCCGGGCATTCTCCTTTATAATGTTCTTAATTTGATCCGGGGACATCCGGGTAAGTTCTACGGCACGTTTTCCTAAATTCTGCTGGAGTTCTTTGAACACCATTCCGGTGGTTACGACAAACTTGTTCGTTTTAATGAGCACGTTGTTTTCTTCGGGGGCAAAATAAGGTACCACGGCGGAAACTGCCTTCGCCAGATTGTACGCTTCCGTGCCTTTTTCCAGCTTACCTGCGTCGTTATTTTTCCCGCAGGAAAAGAGAATTAACATCAATCCTAACAAAAAGACAAAATAATTTTTCATAAACAATCTCCAGAATATTAATTTTTAAAATTTGGTGAATTCAACGTTAAATATCTTTATCTAATAGATATGATTTCTTCCAATTTCTCCAGCTCTTCGAAGTATTTACATTCACCTGTGTCTCGAAATACGCAATGTAGAGGATCACAAAAAACTTGGATTGCTGATTTTAAACAAGATTGACTGAAAATTTCCTTTTTTGCCTGAGAAATCAGCTCAAACCATTTTTTTAGCATTTCGTAATTCTCTTTTTTGTAATTTATTAATTTCTCTACGGAAGAATAATGTTGGTCCATTTCCACAAACTCCTCCCTTAGCTATTTTTTAACAAAATATCTTCTTTTACTTTATTAGAAACATCGAAAGATCTGACCACATAGGGTTCAATAATACTATTTGTGATATTTTTTATGTTATTGAAAACAGTATTCACATCAAAAGAAGCATCTATTTCTTGAATGTAGGATGCTTTTAATTGCTTAAAAATTTCTCTAACTTTCTGCTGATATTCTTCTTTCTCAAAATAGTTCGGTTTTTCTTTTCGCGAAAAAATAATACGACTCAATCCAATTTTAACCGCCACATCCAAAATAATCACTAAATCTGGTACTACAGCAATTTCTTCATTTTTCTTCCAGATATAATCAATATCCAGTCCTAATGCTCCCTGATAAGCAATAGAAGAAAAATAATATCGATCGATGAAAATTAATTCTTTTCTTTTTAAGGCAGGAACAATATTCAATTCACAATCCTCGATACGGTCTCTCAAAAACAATTCAAATTCTTCCTGGGGAGAAACATTCCTTCCGGACTTAGCCAGCTTTCGTATTTGTTTTCCATAATAGCCATCGGTTGGTTCCTTAAATACGGAAACGCGAAATCCCAAACCCTGATAATAATTCTTAAGTTTCATTACCTGGGTCGTTTTTCCAGCTCCATCGATTCCTTCCAGAGCAATTAAAATGCCCTTATTTAACCTATTCATCAAATTACCATCGTCTTTAATTATTTAATTAAAATATATGGATACAAAATAAGAAAATGAACCGATTTTTTTAAAAGCACCTTAATTTTTTGAATATTCCTTATTTTGGATTGCAGAACAATTTTTAACGATTTTTAAATCTTCATGCATGAAATAGCAAATAACAAATGACAGTAAAAACCAAACAAAATACAATTTTTCCCGGGTTTTCCGGGAAGAGCAACGAAGTTTAAAACCGGTAAAACCTGACCTGTGGTTAATTCAATTTCGCAAGCGAGATACTCCTGAAGATAATCCCGGGATTCGAGATGTTTAACCGGGAACGTTTCAGAAACAAAACACGGATGCTGGCAAATCAGATGAAATATCCTCATGAATTTTCCGGTGTCACTCTTTTAACACTTCGAATTAAACGCTTCGTTTCTCCTCCAATTTTACCGCAGTGGAGGAATAAGCCGTTTTTTTAGTCCCTGCGCCACGGCTTCGGCACGACTGTGCACCTGTAATTTTTCGTAGATATGGCGAACATGGTAGCTTACACCATCGACACTCAGGCACACTTCCTCGGCGATGGTGGCATAGGATTTTCCCTGCGCCATCAGGGTTAGTATCTGCTGCTCACGTTCGGTTAGGGAGACCTCTTCCCCGGTAAAGGATTTTAATGGCTTGCGCTGAAAGGAACGGATGACCTTGCGTGCCACACTTGGGGTCATGGGGGAACCCCCTCGATGCGCCTCCCGCAACGCTTTAATCAACTCTTCCGGAGTAGTCCGCTTAAGCAGGTACCCCACGGCTCCCGCACACAGCGCTTCGAAAATTTGTTCATCATCCTCATGTACCGTACACATGACGATGGTTTGTTCCGGATATTTTTCCTTCAAATATTTCACTCCTTCAATTCCAGACATGCCAGGCAAACCGATGTCCATGACTACCACATCCGCTTCCTCAATTTCCGGATGCTGGAAAGCTTCTTCGCAGCTACCGAACGCTCCGGTGACGATAAAATCGTCTTCGTGCTGCAAAGCCAGTTCCCAACCGGTACGCACATACCGATTGTCCTCAATAATCATCACATGAATGAATTCGCTCTGTCTGGTGTTCATCTTTTTTCCTTTCTTCCATTAAAGGGGGATCGTTAATTCCCATCGGGTGCCTTTTCCCTTACCGGAATTCAGGTGCACGGTGCCATTAAGTTGTTTGACCCGGTTGGTGATATTGTGCAGGCCATTTCCGCCAGAGGTGTGCTGCACATCGAACCCACAGCCATCATCCGCTACAGTCACATGCAAATGCCCCGCATCGAACCAGATGCGGATTTGCAGCTCGCTACAGCGGGAGTGCTTTACGGCATTCACCACCATCTCTTTCACGACCAGCCAGAGGTGACGGCGGCGGCTCATCTCCAGCGGCCTGGCAGGCGGATTTTCCGGAGTATCGATTCGGTAGCGAATCCCTTTGCTTTCGCAAAGTTCCGAGGTAAAACGGCGAATTCGGGGTAGAAACAGCTCCCATCGGTCGTTCTCCGGATTAATCGACCAGATGATTTCGCTCATCGCCTCCTGTACGCTGGCACTACTTTCCCGCAGTAATCCCAGCAGATGCCGAATTGCGGGCGATTTTCGGTGAGCCAGTTCTTTTTCCAGCGCATCGGTGAAATAAACAATACCCGTTAACGT
>JALWDQ010000757.1:0-2777 GCA_027039625.1 Calditrichia bacterium
ATTTACAATAATATACATTTCTAATATAAAAAAGAAAATTTCAGCATAATTAAAACTCGCATCATCAATGAATTCTTAATCAAAGCAGAAAAATCGTTAAAAATGTTTGTTTTTCACAAAAATCTCACGGATTCAGGTACTAAATTAAAAGAACAAAATAATTGGTATGAATCTATGAAACGGATAATTTTTATCATCCTATTTATTTTGGGCTCTTATTTTAATAACTATGCTTTTATTTATTCCTGGGAAGTAATAACGAATATGAACGATATTCGGGATATGGCAATTATTACCTTCCAGGGAGAAGAGAAAATTTTTGCTGCAACTAATGGCGGTTTATTAATAAAATCCCTTCAAACCAACGAACATTCATTCTGGAACAGTGGGCAGGGACTTCTTTCTCATAATTTTACCCGAATGACTCTCTCTTCTCATAACCAGGTGATTCTGGGGACGCAGGAGGGCCATCTGGTTTATTTTGACCTTTTATCGCAGGAAATTCAACAGGAGTCCAGCCTTGCTGGAAATCCCATATATGGATTATATGCAGTGGAAGATACGTTATGGGTAGCTTCAAATAAAATGATTGCGGTGTATCAGTTCAATCCCGAAAAGAACCGCTACGAATTTCGTGATTTTTTTACCAATTTTAATCACGATTTTAGCAGTTTTTCTGATATTGTGTATTTTCATCATCGGGTGTGGGTTTCCAGTGATAACGGGTTATTTAGTGCTCCCGGGAATTATCTTAAATTTAATTTAAAAGCGGCCGAAAGCTGGGACGTTTACACCAAAAATGATGGACTTCCTCACAATAAATTACATACTTTTGCTTTGCGTAACGATACACTCTTCATCGGTTCCCATAACGGTTTGGTGGTGTATGATGGTTCCCTCTTTCAGGTTTACAAATCCGGTTTAAATGACCGGCGCGTACTTCATATTTCTACAACATCGAACCAATTATATGTTGCCACGCCTTATTACGTTTTTAAGTTAAATCCTGATAAAACCTTTCGGATGCTATTTCACATCACAAATTCCAGTATTAATGATTTAGTGGTAGATTCACAAGAGGAAATCCTGGTTGCTTTAAAAGAAAAAGGAATACGCAATTTATCGAATGGAGATTGGTTTAGAGTAAATGGGCCTATTGATAATTCTTTGGGGGAAATGATTTTTGACAGAAACGGTAACCTCTGGGTGGTAACCGGAGGATATAAAGATGAACGTGCGCGAGGATTTTCCTTCCGGGATAACAACGGAATTTGGCGCAATTTTCGGTATCTGGGTAGAAGCTGGAGGATGGGGGCATCCACCACTTCAATTCTGGAAGATAAATCAGGAAACATCTGGATTGGGAGCTGGGGTGGGGGGCTAATTGTGATTGATCCCCGGATGCATTTTTACCATTTCAACAACAATCGAAAATCCGGAGCTCTCTGGATTTCGTCTGCTCAACAGGACGATACTGTAGAAGTTGAACCTCCCGATTCGTTGAAAAATTTTATCTCCCCGGTAGTAAATCAAGATACCGTAGTAGTGGTTACAGATTTAATATTAGACCGTTCCCGGGATAAAATCTGGCTGCTAAATCTCAATCCTCAAAGTCGTAAACCGATTATTCAATATCAATATTCAGATTTTAATGAAAATGCGTTTCAGAAAAACAGCTGGCAGGGGGTAGATATCCCGGTGGGAATTGCAATTGAATCCAATGCCGTTGCTTCAATTACCATGGATATTTTCCGGAATTTGTGGATAGGGACCGGACGTTCGGGAGTTCTGGGAATATTATTTCAATCGGACGGTACCAGTGAATGGGTAAGCTATACGGAAACTCAGAATTTAAAGAGTAATCAGTGTTGGGCAGTAGCAGCCGATAGGGATGGTTATGTGTGGTTTGGGACAAATTCCGGGTTAAATGCATATTTGAATGGGAAGTTGTACGATTTCCGTGAAGACTTTCAGCCTATTGGGCTTCGCATTCATGCGATTTTTGTGGATTCGGAAAATAATAAGTGGTTTGCAACGGACAAGGGATTAAGTTTGTTAAAAGCAAGTGGTTCTCCCTGGAATCCGGAAAGCTGGATTCATCTGGTTCCAAAAAATAGCGAATTTTATGGGGATAGGATTTACCATACTAATCTACCCGCTGAGGAAATTCGTTCTGTGTATGTAGATTCCACCACGGGAGATGTATATTGTGGTACCTCTTCGGGACTGGCAATTATGCGTTCTAACCCATTTACCACTCCACGAACTAATCTTTCCTTTGTGAAAGCAGGACCTCAACCATTTGTGTTAAGTGGAAATTCTCAAAATTATTTTTATTTCCATAATCTTACCGGTAATGTTCAAATTAAAATTGTTACTCCTGCCGGGCGATTGGTACGAATACTGGATGCCATGGATTCAGAGGAAATTTTGGGAAGTTTGGGTAAATGGGATGGTCGAAATGAAAGTGGAAATCTGGTGAGTAGCGGTGTGTACCTGTATCTAATTTCCGATGAGAATGGAAATTCAACAACCGGGAAGATTTTGGTTATTCACAAATAGATTAAGGCGATTTCGACAAAATATACTTTAATAGCCCTTCTTTTGGTGGAGCATTCTTTACCAATTCCCATATAAATTCCGTATTGTTACCTCTTGTTTTGTAAAGTTCCTCCATTTCCGGGAAGGTTCATTTTTAGTTGTGATTGGTATTCTTTAAATTATTGTTTCCAGGGTAAACCCTGCGCTTGCCTCAGATCCCTTTAACCTCTTGAAAC
>JALWDQ010000758.1:0-2768 GCA_027039625.1 Calditrichia bacterium
GCAGAGTACGCAGAGAATGCGCAAAGGACGCAATGAAAAAAGAAATTCTAAATAACAAATCTCCAGTTACAAATTCCAAAAAATAACCAAAATCAGAAATATTTTTCGTTGCGTACGTTGCGCCCGCTGCGGTTAATTTTTTGCATTTAAACATTCAAAAATCTTTGTGCTCTTTGCGCCTGCGTTGCGCACTTTGCGGTTAATAATAACCTTTTCCATTTACACATAGCATCCTGCTCGAGATGGGCTCTGCAAACAGGTTGGGTTTCGTTAAGAGAGTAGAAGAGTGACTACCTAAAAGAGTAGGGTTACGTTTTTGTGGTTTCTATTCTCCATTTTCCAAAATTCCCGTTTCCTTTGCTAAGGGAATCTTGTATTTTATGTTATTTAAAAAAACGGGTACCTGAATGAGTTTCCGATTGCGCCATTTTTCTATTCAGTTAACGATTTGCTTTCTGGGATTGCTCTGGAGTACTCCAGGGTTTCCGGGGGTGATTCATCTAGCTTACACGGCGAATTTAAACGGAAATCTGGAAACCTGCCATTGCGGAGGGAATAATTTGGGGGGAATGGTTCAATTAAAAGCTGCTGTGGATTCTCTTTTTCGCCGGTATCCTGATTTGATTTTGCTGGATACCGGGGATTTCCTCACCACTTACTCCATGCCCGAGGTAAATCAGTTAATGTGGCGTTTGCTGCACCAGCTACCTTTTGCGGCCATTTCTCCGGGAGATCAGGAATTTGTGGAAGGATGGAAATTTTTTCGGGAGCACATTCGCACCAACTCGTTACCATTGGTGAACTCCAATCTGATTTTTCCGGAAAGGGATTCACTTCCCTCGTTGCAGCGTTCCCTAATTCTAAAATCTCAGGGTTACCGAATTGCGATTCTGGGTATTGTTCCCCGCGACGCATTTGAATTTATTTCCGTTCCGGAATTGCGGACTTTACCCGTGGATTCAATATTGCAGGTTCAATTAGAAAAACTTCCACGTCCTATAGATTTAGTGGTTCTGCTGCTACATGACAGCTATCGCCATTGCACCCGGCTGTTTCGGCAGTTCCCGGAAATTGACATCATCATTGCCGGGCATACCCAGGAGCAGGGAGAAATTCGATTGGGTAAGCACATTGTGGTGCAACCGGGAGTGGACGGAGAATACATCGGTTTGTTAACCATCCATCCGGAATCTGGAACAGACCGCTATGAGAACCGGTTTATTCCGGTAAGTCCTGATTTTGGAGAAGACCGGGAGTTCAAAAAATTGGTTGAAATCCTTTACCAGCAACTGGAACAACAGAAAACAACTCATTAGACGGAGAAAAGACGATGATTAAAGAAGCAATTTCTAAATTTATGGACGGGCAAAGTCTGACTCGGGAGGAAGCATACAAAGTGATGGAAGAAATCCTTTCCGGTCAGGCTACGGAAGCTCAGATTTCGGCCTTTTTAGTGGCTTTGCAAATTAAAGGAAGCACCGTGGATGAGCTGGCCGGTTCGGTGGAAGCTTACCGCGACCGCATTACCCCGCTCTCTATTGCCGACGAGAACGCCATTGATACCAGTGGAACCGGTGGTGACAACCTGGGGACGTTTAACATCTCCACGGCGGCTTCTATTGTCGCTGCCGGTGCTGGGGCTAAAGTGATTAAGCATGGCTACCACGGGGTCTCCAGCCAATGCGGAAGTGCCGATGTTCTGAAGGTGCTGGGAATTAAAACCGAGCTCTTTCCGGACGAATTCTATCGCGTATTCGAAGAAACGGGTCTGGCTTTCATTTTTGCACCCCGTTACAAACCCACACCGCGCAACTTTGCCGGAATTCGGCAGAATATTGGTGCCCGCACCATTTTTAACATTCTGGACCCGCTCACCAAGCCGGCTCTAACCAAACGCCAGCTCATCGGGGTGTACGATAAAAAATTGTCCCTCACCATTGCCCAGGTGTTGCGAGAATTTGGTATCTTCAGCGGGATGGTAGTCTCCGGAGAAAACGGGCTGGATGAGGTGAACATTGCCGGAAAAACCCATGTGGTGGAAATTGCCGGGGACGAAATCACCCAATACGAAATTACCCCCGAAGATCTGGGGATTCGCCGCTGGCCCATCGAGAGCATTCGTGGTGGCGATGCCAGTAAAAATAAGCAAATCATTCTGGATATTCTCAACGGGAAGGACGGCGGTCCCCGGGATGTGACTGTGATTAACGCTGCGGCCGCCCTCAAGGTTAGCGGGTTGGCTAAAACTCTGAAAGAAGGGGTGGAAATGGCCATCGAGGCAATCGATAGCGGGGCAGCGCTCCGGAAATTGAACCAGCTTATTGAAATCAGTAAGAAGTTGAATTAACCAAAAAAGACCGGGAACCTCCGGGCAAAGATGTAATAGAAGTTGAGCATTGAATTTTCAGCATTCTATGAAAGCTCATGGATTGAGAGTATTCCCTAAATTATGAGATTAAATTCAAGATTTTGCTGGAGAGTTCGCTAATCTAGGTTTTTTGGGATGTTGATGTGCAGAAACTCGTGGTTATATTAGGAAATGTATTTATATGGAGATATAATGTGGAGAATATTTAATGCGAAAGTCAGCTCATGATTTAATAAAGATTTTTGAAGAAGAATTTGCTTCAGTACGGGATAAGTTTTGTGTTCTAGAATTAAACATATCCCAAGTAAAGAGTTCCCAAAAAGATTGTATTTGGCATCCCGGGGTGTATGTTTGGTTTCATCCGGAAGATGGGGTACTGAAAGTTGGTCGTCATTTCAAA